>JBATPF010000202.1:0-8490 GCA_049291355.1 Giesbergeria sp. | reverse complement strand
CCCTGCGCCTGCAGACGCGCGCTCTGCTGCCGTGGTCCCGCTGGATCACGCCCGTGGCGCCCAGCATGTCGAGCCGGCGCTTTGACACCCGGTTTTTTGTGGCGCGCGCCCCTGCCGGCCAAGTGGCGCGGCACGACGACGAGGAGACCGTAGACACGCTGTGGATCGCGCCGCGCACCGCACTGGAGCAGTACCGGGACGGCGCCATCGACCTGGCCCCGCCCCAAATCATGAGCCTCGCACACCTTGCGCGGTACGCCAGCGTGGCGCAGGTGCTGGAAGCGGCTTCGTGCCGGCGTCCGCCCACCATCCTGCCGCAGGCCTTCGACGATAGCGGCACGCGCGTGATCTGCTACCCCGGCGATGCGCGCCACGCGGTGCGCGAACACGCCTTGCCTGGCCCCACGCGCCTCTACTACCGCGAGCAGCGCTTTTTCCCCGAACAGGGCTTCGATGCGCTATTTGACTGAACCCTCATTCGCGTAATCGACGGCCAGACTGTAGCGTGGATCGCGGTGCCAATCCCAGTAGGTGCTTAGCAACTTCTGCGTGACCGGGCCCACCAGACCGTCGCCCACGGGCCGGCCATCGATGCGCGTCACGGGCAGCACGCCGCCACCCGAGCTGGTGACGAATGCCTCGCGCGCGCCACGCAGTTCGGGCACGGGCAGGGCCCGCTGCTCGATCGGCAGACCGGCCGCCTGCGCAATTTCAATCACCGTGCGCCGCGTGACGCCTTCGAGCACGCCCTGGGCAGGCGTGACCAGCACGCCTTGCGCGTTCACGCAAAACAGGTTGAAACCCGGCCCCTCCACCGCGTTGCCGGCGCCGTCGGTCAGCACCACGGTGTCGCCCCCTGCATCCAGGGCGCCCAACAGCCCCATGGTCAGGTCGTTCCAGTGGTAGTTCTTGGCGCGCGGATCGACACTGCTGGCAGGGATGCGCTGCACCTCACTGACCACCAGGTTCAAGCCACGCTCACGCTGGGCGTCGTTGGCAATCCAGACGTAGGGCACGGCAAAAGCGTAGAACTGGTTCACCGCTTGGCGCGGATCGCGCGAGCCCCAGGGCGGTTGGCCGCGCGTGGCAATCATCTCCACATAGGCGCTGCGCAGTCCCGAGAGGCGCACGCAGCGCTCCAGCACGGCCGTGATCTGCGCGGGAGAAAGGCGGGGGTCGAGGCGAAAACTCTGGCAGCTGCGCGCAAAGCGCTCCAGATGGGCGTCGAGCCGAAAAAACGCACCCTCCCACACCGTCACTACGTCATAGGTCGCATCGGAGCGCAGGAAGCCCCAGTCGGTGATCGGAATGGACGCCTCGGCAATGGGCAGGTACTGGCCGCGCACAAAGGCGGCGCCTTGGGAATAATCGGCTAAGGTAGACATGCGGGCATTTTGACGGCATCGCTGCGGCGGTGCGCACGCAGCGGCATTCGGCCCCACTTGTCTGGCACATCACCGCAGCCCCGCGCTGCCCCAAGGAGCATCATGAAAGCAGTCTGGAACGGCGTGACCGTTGCCGAAAGCGACGACACCGTGCTGGTGGAAGGCAACCATTACTTCCCCGAATCCGCGCTCAAGCGCGAACACTTCAGTTTCAGCAACCACAAGAGCATGTGCCCGTGGAAAGGCCAGGCCACCTACTTCTCGCTGCTGGTGGATGGCGAAATGAACCCCGAAGCGGCCTGGACCTACGCGGATCCCAAGCCCGAAGCGGAGCAGATTCGTGGGCGCGTGGCGTTCTGGAAAGGCGTGACCGTCGCGCCCTGATCCATACGCAGGCAGGCGGTTCCAGCGCATCCGTCCTTATCCCTGAAAAACTTGGACAATCGTGTGGATAAGCCGGGACGAGCACTGTACTAAACGCGCAATCTATTGATTTTTAACAAGATTTTCAGCAGCGCTGAAAATTTGTGCACCCTGATCAGAATCTGAGACCCCCACTTGTCCCCGCGTTCACAGGACAATCCTGGGGATAACTTGGGGCAAGCCCGGTATGGGGCGCGCAAGTCGGTGTTGGGCATGGGTTTCTGTGCCAGTGCCTATTTTTTATGCACTGTCAAGCCCGTCGCTTACAGACTTTCTTTGTATATAGCTATATTTTTTATAGCATACTTTCTTTTCCTGCATTGCGCTAGAGCCCATTTTTGATTGATTTTTATGAGCTTGCCGCAACACAGCCCGGCCGCAGAGCGCAACCGCGGCCCGATCCTGGAGCGACTGCGTGCCTTGCTCGCCCCGAGTGGCGAGGCGCTGGAGCTTGCCAGTGGCACGGGCCAGCACGCAGCCTGCTTTGCCGCGGCCCTGCCCGGCTGGCGCTGGCAGCCCAGCGACTGGCAGGAAGACGCTTTTGACTCCATCCGTGCCTGGGCAGCGCAAACCGGAGCGGGCAAAGTGCGCGCGCCGGTGCAGCTCGATGTGCGTGCACCGCGCTGGCCCGCCCAGGGCCCGGCGTTCACGCAGCCCTTCGACCTGATCTACTGCGCCAACATGCTGCACATCGCCCCCTGGGCCTGCTGCGCAGGCTTGATGCAGGGCGCCGCGCGCCACCTTGCCCCAAGTGGCCGACTGGTCACCTACGGCCCCTACCTGGAGGACGACCTACCTACGGCGCCCGGCAACCTCGCCTTTGATGCCAGCCTGCGCGAGCGCGACCCCGCCTGGGGCTTGCGCCGCCTGGAAGACGTGCGCCAAGCGGCGCAGCAAGCCAATCTGCAACTGCAGGAACGCCACGCCCTGCCGGCCAACAACCTGCTCCTGGTGTTCGGCCGCGCCCCTTGATCCTCTCGCTCGGTGCTGACCTGTTGCAGGGGCATGCACCTTTCTTTCGAATGACCACTTCATTGCTCCCCTCCCAGGTTCCATTTTTCACCGCGCAGGTGCTCCCCGAAGGCGCCCGTTGCGACGCCTGGCCCGAGCAGCCGCTGCTGCTGTCCATCGAGCAAGGCGGAATCGACTGGCCGAGTTCGTGCCGCAACGGCACCTGCCGCACCTGCATTGGCCACCTGGTGGCCGGCGAGGTGCGCTACGCCATCGAATGGCCGGGCCTGAGCACCGAAGAGCAGCGGGCGGGCTGCGTCCTGCCTTGCGTGGCCTATCCGATGTCCGACGTGGAGCTGGCGCGGGGCGAGCCGCAATAGACCCCCGCACCCTCCCCGGCGCGCTTCCCGTAAAATTCCGGGTTTTCCCGGCCGTCTGCGTCGACTCTGTGCGGCCGGCCTATTGTCGGCAGCGCCGGCGCATGTTCTTTGGATCGGCTGGCGGGCCCGGCCTCCCCTGGGTGCGCTGCGCTTGCCGCGCGCCACGCGCCGCTTGCCACGCTCCACCTTCGAAAGCCTCCGATGAACGCCCCCCTTCCCGGCTCAGCCATCGCACCGATCTCTCCGGTGCAAGACATCGTTGAAGAAATGCGCGCCGGGCGCATGGTGATCCTGGTCGATGAAGAAGACCGCGAGAACGAAGGCGACCTGGTGCTGGCTGCCGACCACGTCACGCCAGAGACCATCAACTTCATGGCCCGCTTTGGCCGCGGTCTGATCTGCCTGACACTCACCCGCGAGCGCTGCCAGCGCCTGCGCCTGCCGCCCATGGCGACCCGCAATGGCGCCAAGCATTCCACGGCGTTCACCGTGTCCATCGAAGCCGCCGAGGGTGTGACCACCGGTATTTCGGCGGCCGATCGCGCGCGCACCGTGCAGGCCGCCGTGGCCGCCCATGCGCAAGCGGACGACCTGGTGCAACCCGGTCACATTTTTCCCTTGCAAGCGGTGGATGGCGGCGTGCTGATGCGCGCGGGCCATACCGAAGCCGGCTGCGACTTGGCCGCCATGGCCGGCTGCAGCCCAGCCGCCGTGATCTGCGAGATCATGAAAGACGACGGCACCATGGCGCGCCTGCCCGATCTGCAACTGTTTGCGGCCGAGCACGGCATCAAGATCGGCACGATTGCCGACTTGATTGAGCACCGCAGCCGCACCGAAACGCTGGTGCAAAAAGTCGGCACGCGAACCCTGCAGACCGCCTTTGGCGAATTCACCGCGCATGCCTTCCGCGACGGCCCCAGCCAGGCGGTGCACATCGCGCTGGTGCGCGGCCAGTGGCAGGAGGGCGAGTCGGTCCCGGTGCGGGTGCACGAGCCGCTGTCGGTGCTTGATGCGCTGGAAGTGAACCGCGCCATGCACTCCTGGGGGCTGGACACCAGCCTGCAGTACATCGCCAGCCAGGGACGCGGCGTGGCCGTGCTGCTCAATTGCGGCGAGAGCGCCGAGCAGCTGCTGGCCCAGTTCGATGGCACGGCCCGCGCCGCCCACGCGCCCGAGCGCGGACGCATGGACCTGCGCACCTATGGCATAGGCGCCCAGATCCTGCGCGAATGCGGCGTCGTGCGCATGCAGCTCATGGGCCAGCCGCGCCGCATGCCCAGCATGGCGGGCTACGGACTCGAAATCACCGGTTACATCCCAAAAAATTAGGAACAACACCCATGTTCGGCGCAGACAAAGGAAATGCAGACAGACAGGACGGCAGCAGGCTGCACGTCGCCATGGTGCAGGCACGTTTCAACGAAGGCATTACCACCGCCCTGGCCGAGGCCTGCCGCACCGAGCTGCTGGCGCTGGGCGTGCAGGAAAAAAACATCCGCCATGTGACCGTTCCCGGCGCACTCGAAGTGCCGGCTGCGCTGCAAGCGCTGGCCGAGCAGGACGAATACGACGCGCTGATCGCGCTGGGCTGCATCATTCGGGGCGAAACCTACCATTTCGAGCTGGTGGCCAACGAATCGGCCGCAGGCGTCACGCGCATTGCGCTGGACTACCACCTGCCGGTGGCCAACGCCATCCTCACCACGGAAAACCTGGAGCAGGCCATCGCTCGCCAACACGAAAAGGGCCGCGACGCGGCGCGCGTGGCCGTCGAAATGGCCAATCTGCTGGAGGAGCTTGAATGATCGACGCCACCCCCGAGGGTCAGATGGAACCAGGCGCCCCGGCCGATGTGCCCGCTGCAACCACTTCCCATGCCCCCGCCACCGCCACCGCCCACGCCGGAAAACTCACCAGCACCGGCGGGCGCAAGGCGTCGGCCAAATCGGCGCGCAGCCGCTCGCGCGAGTTTGCGCTGCAGGCGCTGTATCAGCACCTGGTGGGCCGCAACGATGCCACCGCCATCGACCTCTTCACGCGCGATCTGGCGGGCTTTCACAAGGCCGACTCGGTACATTACGACGCACTTTTGCACGGCTGCATTGCGGGCGCGGACCAGCTCGACGCACTGATCGTGCCGCTGCTGGACCGCAAGCTGGCCGAAATCTCGCCGATTGAGCGCGCGGTGATGTGGATGGGCGCCTACGAGTTCCAGCATTGCCTGGATGTGCCCTGGCGCGTGGTGCTCAACGAATACATCGAGCTGGCCAAGGATTTTGGCGGCACCGACGGTTACAAGTACATCAACGGCGTGCTCGGCGGCTTGGCGCCGTCCCTGCGCCCGGCCGAAGTCGCCAAGGATCCGGGCAGCGTGCGCGCGCCCAAGACGGCGCCATGAGGGTGTCTGCGCGCGCGCAGCGCATCGAGCCTTTCTACGTCATGGAAGTGGCCAAGGCGGCGCAGACCCTGGCGCATGCGGTGGCAGGCAGCGCCGAGCCGATGATTTTCCTCAACATCGGTGAGCCCGACTTCACCGCGCCGCCGCGGGTCCAGGAGGCTGCGGCCCGCGCCATTGCCGATGGGGCCACCCAGTACACCCAGGCCCTGGGCATGCCGGCACTGCGCGAACGCATCAGCGGCTGGTACGCAGAGCGCTTTGGCGTGCAGGTGCCGGCGCGGCGCATTGTGGTCACCGCCGGCGCGTCGGCCGCGCTGCAGCTGGCCTGCCTGGCGCTGATCGAAGCGGGCGACGAAATGCTGATGCCCGACCCGAGCTACCCCTGCAACCGCCATTTCGTCAGCGCTGCCGAGGGCACGGCGGTACTGATTCCCACGACAGCCGAAGAGCGCTACCAGCTCAGCAGCGACAAAGTGCGCGCCGCGTGGGGCAAGAAAACACGCGGCGTGCTGCTGGCCTCGCCTTCGAACCCCACCGGAACCTCGATTGCACCCGAGGAACTGCGCCGCATCCACGGCGTGGTGCAGGCGCACGGCGGCATCACGTTGATCGACGAAATCTACCTGGGCCTGTCGTACGAAGAGCAGTTCGGTCACACCGCGCTGGCCATCGCCGACGACATCATCAGCATCAACAGCTTCAGCAAGTACTTCAACATGACGGGTTGGCGCCTGGGCTGGATGGTGGTGCCCGAGCAGCTCGTCCCCGTCATTGAGCGGCTAGCGCAAAACCTGTTTATTTGCGCCAGCACGATCGCACAGCATGCCGCACTGGCCTGCTTCGAGCCGGACAGCATCGCTGAATACGAGCGCCGCCGCGCGGCCTTCAAGGCGCGGCGCGACTACTTCATCCCCGAACTGCAGCAGCTGGGCCTCCATGTGCCCGTGATGCCCGATGGCGCTTTCTATGCCTGGGCCGATGGCACGCAGGCTGCCACCCGCCTGGGAGTGCAAGGCAGCTGGGATCTGGCCTATGCACTGATGGACCGCGCCCACCTGGCGGTGACACCGGGCCGCGACTTCGGCACGCACGAGCCCGAGCGCTTTCTGCGCTTTTCCACCGCCAGCTCCATGGACCACCTGCAGGAAGCGGTGCGCCGGCTGCGAGCGCTGCTGGGTTGAGCACCATGGTGTTTGAGCACCCCGTGCGTGTGTATTGGGAAGACACGGATGCCGGGGGCATCGTGTTCTACGCCAACTACCTCAAGTTCTTTGAGCGCGCCCGCACCGAGTGGCTGCGATCCCTGGGGATCGGCCAGCACGGTTTGCGGGAACAAAGCGGCGGTATGTTCGTCGTAAGCGAAGCGCGCCTGCGCTACCACGCCCCGGCGCGGCTGGACGATGCACTCATTGTTACCGCAGAGCTCATAGAAAAAGGCCGCGCATCCTTGACAATCAAGCACCAAGCGCTATTAAATAATGAGCGATCCGTGACCCTGCCCGGTTCGCTCCTGTGCGCCGGAGAGGTTCGCATTGGCTGGGTAGACGCCCATAGCCTGCGCCAGGCGCGCATTCCCACGGCCCTTCTGGAAACCATTTCATGAATTCGCAAGACATGTCCATCGTCACCCTGGTGCTGCACGCGAGCTGGGTGGTGCAATTAGTCATGCTGCTGCTGCTGGGGGTTTCGGTGGCCAGCTGGGCAGCGATTTTTCGCAAGCTCTTTGGCATCAAACGCGTCAAGGCACTGAACGAAGATTTCGAGCGCGAGTTCTGGTCAGGCACCAGCCTCAACGATCTTTACGCGCGCGCTGCCAGCGCCGCGCAGGAGATCGGCCCCATGGAACGTATTTTTGCCAGTGGCATGCGCGAATACCAGAAGCTGCGCGAGCGCCACATTCAGGACGCAGGCACCCTGCTCGACGGCGCCCGCCGCGCCATGCGCGCGAGCTTTCAGCGCGAAATGGACGTGATTGAGTCCAGCTTGTCGTTTCTCGCCACTGTCGGCTCGGTTTCACCCTATGTGGGCCTGTTTGGCACGGTCTGGGGCATCATGCACGCCTTCACCGGCTTTGCCGGCATGGAGCAGGTCACGCTGGCCACCGTGGCACCGGGCATTGCCGAGGCACTGGTGGCCACCGCCTTGGGGCTGTTTTCGGCTATCCCCGCCGTGATTGCCTACAACCGCTTCGCCGGTGACATCGACCGCGTGGCCAACCACCAGGAAACCTTCATCGAAGAGTTCTCCAACATCCTGCAGCGCAACCTGGGCGCGCACCCTGCGGTGCCGGCTACGGGCCATTAAGGGAGCCACACCATGCCCGCCCTTGCCTCGCGCGGCCGCGGCCGCCGCACCATCAACGAGATCAATATGGTCCCGTTTATCGACGTGATGCTGGTGCTGCTCATCATCTTCATGGTGACGGCGCCCATGCTCACCCCTGGGCTGATCGATGTGCCCAGCGTGGGCAAGGGAAAGAACGTGCCCAAAGTGGTGGCGCAGGTGATTGTGAACAAGGATGGTTCGCTTCAGCTCAAAACACCCGATGCCACGCGCAGCATGAACACACGCGAAATTGGCCTGGCTGCACTGGCTTGGCAAAAAGACCAGAGCAAGGACACGGCGGTGGTCATTTCCGCCGACAAGGGCGTGCAGTACGAGTCCGTGGTCAAGGCCATGGACGCGCTGCAAAAGGCCGGCGTGCAGCGCGTGGGCCTGTCCGTCAAGCAGGGTGGCTGAACCCACCGACGTTTCCGCATTTTCGAGCCGCATGCACGCCCACGACGATCGCGATCAGTTCACTCCCCCGCCAGCCCCAGGCCGGGGCCGCGCCGTCACGCTCGCGGTGCTTGCCCACCTGCTGCTCCTGGGCGCGTTGACCTGGGGCGTGGCCTGGAAGAGCGGCAGCGACCAGCCAGCCGTGGTGGCCGAGCTGTGGTCTGCCGTGCCG
>JBATPF010000201.1:0-1516 GCA_049291355.1 Giesbergeria sp. | reverse complement strand
CCTTGGCGTCCATCGTCTGCGCGGCCTTGAGGATGGCCGAGGTGGAGCCCACGGCGTCGGCCAGGGCAATCACGTCGGCCGGGCTTTCGGGGTGCACCAGCACCTTGGCGTTCGGGTGCTCTTTTTTCAGCGATTCCAGCTCAAAGGCCTTGAACTCGTCGTGCACGATGCAGGCGCCGTTCCACATCAGCATGTCGGCACCGGTCTCGCGGCGGATGTAGTCGCCCAGGTGGCGGTCGGGCGCCCACAGGATTTTGTGGCCCTGGTCCTTGAGTGCACGCACGATGTCGAGCGCGCAGCTCGACGTGACCAGCCAGTCGGCCCGCGCCTTCACCGCGGCGCTGGTGTTGGCGTACACCACCACCGTGCGATCAGGGTACTGGTCGCAGAAGGCGCTGAATTCTTCAATGGGGCAGCCCAGGTCGAGCGAGCAGGTGGCATCCAGGTCGGGCATGAGCACGGTTTTTTCGGGCGAGAGGATTTTCGCCGTCTCGCCCATGAAGCGCACCCCAGAGACCACCAGCGTCTGCGCGGCGTGGTCGCGGCCAAAGCGCGCCATTTCCAGCGAATCGCTGACGATGCCACCGGTTTCCTCGGCCAAGTCCTGCAGGTCGGGGTGCACGTAGTAGTGCGACACCATGACCGCGTTCTTTTCCTTGAGCAGGCGGCGGATTTTGTCCTTGGTGGCGGCGCGCTCGTCCTGCGTCAGCTCGGCTGGCACGCGCGCCCAGGCGTATTTGGTGGAACAGGTCGCACCGCCGTCTGGCTGCTCGTACTCGACTTCTTTGATGGCTATGGTTTTCATGCGAGATTTTCCATGCGCATCGAAAAGTCCGTGGCTTTCACGTCCTTGGTCAGCGCTCCAGTAGAGATGCGGTCAACCCCGGTTTCTGCAAGTTCGCGCAAGCCGTCCAGCGTGACACCGCCCGAAATTTCCAGAATGGCGCCTCCGCCCGGGTGTGCGGCGTTGGTGCGTACCGCCTCATGCAGCGTGGCGATATCCATGTTGTCGAGCAGCACCATGCGCGCGCCGGCGTCCAGCGCTTCGCGCAGCTGCTCCAGGGTTTCGACTTCGATTTCGATGAATTCGGCGCGCGCCGCCACCTCGGCGGCAGCGCGCAGCACGGCGGCAACGCCACCGGCAGCGGCAATGTGGTTTTCCTTGATCAACACCGCATCGTGCAGGCCGATGCGGTGGTTGGTGCCGCCGCCGATCCGCACCGCGTATTTCTGCGCGATGCGCAGGCCGGGCAAGGTTTTGCGCGTGTCCACGATGTGCGCCTTTGTGCCGGCCACGGCGTCCACGTAGCTGCGCGTTTTGGTGGCCACGGCCGACAGCAGTTGCAGAAAGTTAAGCGCCGTGCGCTCGGCGCTGAGCAGTGCGCGGGCGTCGCCCTGCATCGTCAGCACCACCTGGTCCGCAGCGCAGCGCCCGCCCTCGGCCACATGCCAGGTGAGTTCCACCGCCGGGTCCAGGGTGCGCAGCGCGGCCTCGGCCCAGGGGGCTCCGCACAGC
>JBATPF010000200.1:0-2783 GCA_049291355.1 Giesbergeria sp. | reverse complement strand
GATCAGGGCACCGCCTTTGTGCTGGTGACGCACGACGAAACCCTGGCCGCGCGCTGCGACCGGGTGCTGCGTCTGGTGGCGGGGCGGCTGGTGCAAGGCGCAGGCGTCCCAGCTTGAGGTGCGCGGCGTGAGCGTCTACTGGATTCTGAGCACCGCCATCGTGGCCGAAGTGGTGGCCACGTCGGCGCTGAAGGCCAGCGCGGGCTTCACGCGCCTGCTGCCCTCGACCATCGTGGTGCTGGGCTACGGCGCGGCGTTCTATTGCCTGTCGCTCACCTTGAAGACCATGCCCATCGGCGTCGCCTACGCTATCTGGTCGGGTTTGGGCATCGTGCTCATCACCCTGGTGGGATACGTGCTGTACCAACAGTCCATCGACTGGGCAGCCGGTATCGGCATGGCGCTGATCGTGGCGGGCGTGGCGGTCATTCAGCTGTTTTCCAAGACGGCTGCGCACTGAGTTGGGCGCGATGGACGCCATCTCCTGCGAGCAAGCGCTACAGAAACATGTCCACGCTGCGGCAGCGATGCTGCTGTTTGGCGGCGCCCACTGCGGCGTCTGCCAGGTGCTGCGTCCGCGCCTTGAGCGCGAGATGGCGAAGCATTTCCCGCAGGTCGCGTTGGCCTATGTCGATTGCGCAGAGGCACCCCGCGTCTGTGCCCAGCAAGGCGTGTTCAGCCTGCCGGTGCTGCGCTTCTATCTGGACGGCAAACTGGTCCTGGAGCGGGGACGGCATGTCAGCGTGCAGGAGTGGTTGGCTCAGGTCGAACGCTTGCTTGCGCTTTCCGCAGGCGACGAGGCCTGAACAGAAACCGAAACGTCCTCGGCCTCCCAGTGCATGCGATGGAAGTCGAAACCTTCGGCCAGTGCCGGTTTGACAATGTCGAAATAGGGCGAGACATCAAAGTCGCGCGGTACAAACAAGCGTCTGTTGCGGATGTGGTAGATCGTCTCCATCACTGCGTGCAGGCGCTGCGCATCCTGATGGCACTCCGCCGTGATGGCCGGCAGCACCGGGTAGTTGACGCTCTGGAAGGCCTCGGCGATCAATGAGGAGCAAATCGCCCGTGTGGGGTCGCCACTGCCCAGCGCGAGCAGGCGCCGTCGCCAATGCCCATGCACTGGCAGGGCTGGCAAAAAGTAGCGCGCCAGGTCGAACACGTTGCGCAGATCGTATTGGGCACCGAGCTTGCTGGTGATCTCAAGCAGCACCTGCTGCAGGTCGGTGGCGCTCAAGCCTACGGGACGGCAAATGCGCGTCGGGTACGTGGCGTAGTGCGACAAAGGGCGTTTGCAGACGCCGTCGATCATGTCGGCCTCGATCAGCAGATACGGCTCGCCAAGTGCGTTGCATCCGCCCAGCTGCGGGCCGACAAAGAACGCCGCATGCGACCAGGTGGACTGCGTGAAATACTTGATGACGGTGGAGACACGGCTGTTGCCTTCCACCAGCAGCACATCGCCCGGCCGCAGCTGCTGCGCGAGCGCTTTGCGATCGGTGGGCATGCCGGTCTGAATGCTGCTGTGCGGCTGCGACAGGTAGCGTGCCAGCGCCTGCCCAAGGGAATGAAGAAGGCCGTGAAACATGGTGATTGCCGGAGCCGGCGCACGGGGGATGCGCCAAGGTAGCACGTTCAGGGCGCCCACGCAGCCGCTTGCGGCATGATGTTTGCGATGCCCCGCTGGATCGATACCCACTGCCACCTGGACGCGCGCGAGTTCGCGCACGATGTAGACGCCGTGCGCCAGCGCGCCCACGAGCGCGGTGTCGACCACATCGTCATTCCGGCCGTGGACGTGCACAACTTCGACGCGGTGCGCGCGCTGGCGCACCGCTATGGCGACAGCTATGCGCTGGGCATCCACCCCCTGTGTTCGCCCGGTGCGGGCGAGGCCGATCTGCAGGCGCTCGAATTCGCCCTGGAGGCGGGCCGGAGCGATCCAGCCCTGGTGGCAGTGGGCGAAATCGGCCTCGACTACTTCGTTCCCGAACTCGACGCCGAGCACCAGGAGGCGCTGCTGCGCGCGCAACTGCGCCTGGCACGGCGCTTTGATTTGCCGGTGCTGCTGCATGTGCGCCGCTCGGTGGACCGGGTGCTCAAGGCCTTGCGCGAGCTGCCGGTGCCGGGCGGCATTGCGCACGCTTTCAATGGCAGCGAGCAGCAGGCGCGCCAGTTCATTGCGATGGGATTCAAATTGGGTTTTGGCGGAACGCTCACCTTTGACCGCGCGCTGCAGGTGCGCCGCTTGGCGCAGGCGCTGCCACCCGAGGCCATCGTGACGGAGACCGATGCCCCCGATATTGCGCCGCACTGGCTCTACCGTACCGCCGCCGAGCGAGCCGATGGCCAGGCCCAGGCGCGCAACGAGCCGGGCGAACTGCCGCGTATCGCCGAACTGCTGGCTGGGCTGCGTGGCGAGACGCCCGAGGCCTTGGCGCAGCAAACCTGCCGCAATGCACAAGCCGCCTTGCCGAAGCTCGAAAATTTGATAAAAATGGCATGTAACGCTTATGAATAAAGCGCTATAAGCTATGAATGTTGTAGCAAAAAGTTTTCCCCCCTACGCGCTGCCTGCGGTACACACCGGACTGGCTCCGGTGGTGGGGCCAAACACCGTGCTCCTGGTGCTGGGCAGCTTCCCCAGCGCCGCGTCGCTGCGCGCCCGGCAGTACTACGCCCACCCGCGCAACCAGTTCTGGCCGCTGCTGGCTGCCCTGTGGCCCCAGCACCCGCAGCCCGGCGCGCACGATTACGCCGGGCGCTGCGCCTGGCTGCTGGAC
>JBATPF010000199.1:0-5962 GCA_049291355.1 Giesbergeria sp. | reverse complement strand
TCCTGGGCATATTAAAGCACAGCGCCAAACCCGCAAGCTTGACATGGCGCATGCGCCACAATGGCCCGGCCCGGCGCATACGGGTTTTTTCAGGAGGATGTTTTGACCCAGACCGCCACAGCCACCCCGGCAGGCAATGCCCCCCGCTATGTGCGCTTGCTCTCCATCGCCGGCTCCGACAGCGGTGGCGGCGCGGGCATTCAGGCCGACCTCAAAACCTTCGCCGCGCTCGGCTGCTACGGCATGACGGCCATCACCGCCATTACCGCGCAGAACACCCAGGGCGTGCGCGCCATCCATGGCGTGCCGCCCGAGATGCTGCGCGCGCAGATCGACGCCGTGGTGGAAGACATCGGCGTCGATGCCGTGAAGATCGGCATGCTGCATTCGCCGGAAATCGTCGCCGTGGTCGCCGACGCCTTGCGCCGCCACCGCCTGCCGCATGTGGTGCTCGACCCGGTGATGGTCGCCACCAGCGGCGACCGCTTGATGGCGGCCGAGACGGTGCAAGTGCTGGTACGCGAGCTGTTCCCATTGGCCGAAGTGATTACTCCCAACCTGGACGAAGCGGCACTGCTGCTCGGCCACGCCATTGGCGGGCGGGCCGCGCTCGACGCTGCCGCGCGCGAACTGCTCGCCTTGGGCGCGCCAGCTGTTCTGCTCAAGGGTGGGCATCTGGCGGGTGATGCGGTGATTGATGTGCTGATTGAGGCCGGCGGCCAACTCACCCGACTGGAGGCGTCGCGTGTCGCTACCCGCAACGGCCACGGTACCGGTTGCACGCTGTCCTCAGCTATCGCCGCCTATTTGGCGCAAGGTTTGCCGCTGGCGCGGGCGGTAAAAGACGCGCGTGCCTACATCCTCGGTGCGATTGCCGCTGGCGCCGAGGTGCGCACCGGGCAGGGTGCTGGGCCGCTGAACCATGGCTATGCGCCAGTGGCGCAGTGGGTGGTGAGGGCGTAGCTGCTTTCAAAGCGGCTGAAGCAGTCCCTCGTCCATCAGCTCCTGGACGATGCCCGCTTGCAGCGCATCGCGGCGTTGCTTGATAGGCGGCCGACCGGGCCGCTCCGCCAGCCAGCGCTTGAAGGCGACAAAACTGGTGGGCGCAACGGTGCGCATCAGCGCCATGGAGCCTGTCGCGCCGATCACGATGTGCTCAAACCTGGGGGCTTCGGTCAGCAGCTTGGCGCGCTCGGCCATCACGGGCCACAAATCGTCCTCCGAGTTCGAGAGCCTGAACGGGTGCGGGTCGCCTGGTTCTTGCATACGCCGCAAAAAATCGACCTCGAAGCCTTTGGCATTGATGGCGGTTTCGGCGTGCATCGTCTTGCGTTCAAAGCTTGGGTCCACCTCTTGCAAGATTTGCAGTACCGATTTGTCGAGATGCTTGATGTCGGCCAGAAAGCGCACCTTGCGCCGCGCGTCCCAAAGCAGGTCAACGTCTTGGGTGGCGAGCGCACCCGGCATGATGCGCACCCCCGCTGCCGACTCGTAGGCATACAAGGCGTGCGTCCCCACGACGACGAAGTGCTGCGACAGCCCGGTGTCGTCCAGCTTGTTCAAGATGTCAATGACGATGGAGGGCACGCGCCCGGCCTTGACGGCCTTGTTCATCCGGCGCGCCTGCTCTGCAGCGGCTTGCAGACTGGAGAGCCGCGCTTGCACGGCGGCCTTTCGCTCCTGGAACTGGGCATACACCTGTTCCAGTTCGGTGCTGCGCGGCCCTATGCGTGTTTGGCGATTGCGCGCGCCGGTTCTAACCAGGTATTCGTAGCCGCTCTCCTTCTTCCAATACATGCCGCCCAACCATGACAGCGCCTGCGCACGCACGCGCTGAAGTTCCGTGAAGACGGTTTGCGCGTCAATAACTTGGCGGGCGGCTTCGTCGGGTAGGGAAAGAAAGTGCATTCACCGTTGAAATTTAAAAAATCAAGTTTGACAGGTGAATTTAATTAAATCAATAGGTTGTGTGGTTTTTATCGCTGCACAGGCCGCGTCACCCAAGCCAGCACAAAGCTGAGCGCCAGCGTCGGCAGCGCCGAGCCCAGCGCCGGTGCGAACTGCGCCAGCAGGTGGTAGCACGCAATGCCCGCCAGCCAAATGGCAATCGGCGCCGCGTGCGCGGCGCGCGCGCTTGCTACCTGGGCCGCCACGTCGCTGCGGCCTGCCAGGCATCCCAGAATCACCCCAAACAGCGGCACAAAGACCGAGCTGAGCAACAGCAAAAACGGCTCCAGGCTGTGCATGGGCAGCACCAGCGCCAGGCCGGTGCTCAAGACGGCAATCAGCAGGCCCCACTGGCGCACACTCCAGCGCGGCAGCAGGCTGTGGGTGGAGACGGCGCCCGAATACGCATCGCCATAGGCGTTGTCCACCTCGTCGATGAGGATGAGCGAGAGCGCAATCAACCCGCCTTGCGCCAGCAGCAAGGCTGTCACCAAATCTTCGCTGGGCAGTACCAACGCTACCAGCACGCCCAGCGCGTAGCACCAGATGTTGGCCAGCGCATAGCCCGCCCAGGTGCCACGCAGCGCCGCACTGCCGCTCTTCCCATGGCGGGCGTAGTCGGCCACCAGCGGGAGCCAGGAAATCGGCATGGCGATGACCAGGTCCAGCGCGGGCAGCACGCCCATGCCGCCTTCGCCGCGCCGCTGCCAAAGGGCTTCGAGTCCTTGCGCTTGCGCCATGCCTAGAAACTTCCAGGTGAGCCACATGAGCGAGAGCACCACGAGCGGGAGTGCGACTCGGGAAATGATTTGGCGCACCAACTGCACCATGGAGCCGCTGATCAGCAGCGTGATCACGGCGCCCCACAGCAGCGTGGCCAGTACCGGCCAGTAGCCCGCCAGCATGCTGCCCGACTGCCGGCCAATCGCCACGGTGGCGTCGCGCATGATGACCAGCTCGAAGGTGCCCCAGCCCAGCAGTTGCACGATGTTCAGGATGATGGGCAGGCGCGCAAAGCTGCGGCCATAGACCGCGTGCATCAGTCCGGCGCTGGCCAGGCCGCTGTCGCAGCCGATCTTGGCCACCCAGCCCAGCATGCCGGCGCCAATCAGCGAGCCGCCGACGATGGCGAGCATGGCTTCTTTGGTGCCCAGCGCCGGCATCAGGTAGGCGCCCACCTGCATCACCAAGAGCCCCACGCCCAGGCTGAACCACAGCGCAGCGTGGTCGCGCAGGCCGAATACGCGCCGCTCGGGCGATATGGGCGCCAGCGCTTCGTTGGCGGGGAGGGTGGGTGTCGTCATGGCAGCTCCGTAAAGACCTGCGCGGGAGCTGCTGGCGTGCTGTGCCGCTGGCAATGCGGCCTGGCGTGGCGTTCCGGCTTCCCTGCGCGAGGATGACCTCAATCAGGTTCAAAGGGACTCTCTCAGCCCACGCAGCTTGCGCTGTGGGGCACCCCTAGCGAATGCACCGGGTGAGCGGTGCGCAGCGGATTCTAGCGGCGGGGCACAAAGCCGGCCAAGTAGTGTGCAGAGGCCCTAACCGTTGACGGAATCTACTTCTTCGGTCGTGAAACCTGCGGGCAGCACAATTTCCAGCATCTCAATGTCCGGGCTGTGGCCCAGCTCGCGGTGGCGGATGCCGGGCGGCTGGTACACGCAGGAGCCCGCCTCCAGGCGTACGGTGCCCTGGCCCTCGTACTCGAATTCAATCCAGCCCTTGAGGATGTAGACGAGCTGAAATTGCGTGTGGTGCAAATGCGGTTGGCTCGAAAATTCCTGCCCTGCCGCCGCGCGGATGACGTGGGCATCGACACGGCCTTGGGTGGCCTCTTGGATGCCCAGGTCGCGGTACTCGAAGAACGAGCGCAGGCCGCGCTCGAACGTGGCGTCCTTGGCGTGGGTGGCGGTGAAGCCTTGCGTGGTCATGGGGAGTCCTTTCGTTGGTAGACCTCAGCGCTCGGTCCAATCTGGCGGCGCAAGCGCGACTGGCCAGCCGCCCGAGAAATCAATCACGGCCCCGGTCAGAAATGAGCCCTTCATTGTGGCCAGATACGCAATGAGTTCGCCGATTTCTGCCGGCTCGGCCAGGCGCCCCGCAGGCACGGTGCGTTCAATATAGGTGCGCCCGGCCGCGTCATCCACGAAGCGCGCGCGGGGATAGTAGGTTTCGCTGTAGAGGTAGTTGGGGGCCACGGCATTGACCGGGATGCCGTGCGGCGCCAACTCCAATGACAAGGATTTCACCAAGGCATTGGCCCCTGCGCGCGCAATGTCCGGGATGGCGCCGCCCGCCAAGGGCAGTCGGTTGCGGTTCGACGTGACCAGCACCACCCGGGCGCCGGGCCGCTCCTTCAGCCGTGGAATGGCCGCTCGCGCCAGCGCAAAGGGAAACACCACCAAGCGCTCGAGCGTCGCCCGCAGGTCCGCAAGCTCTGCGTTCTCGATGGGGCCTTGGACGGGGTGGAAGGCATCGTTGCTGACCAGAACGTCCAGGCGCTTCGCAATCTGCCAGGCAGATTCGACGACTTCGTCCGGCTCCTGGGCTTGCAGGACCACCACCTCGGGGTGTGCCTTCTGGTAGCTTTCCCGCCCGTGTGCAGTAGCAAAAGACAGGTCGTGCGCTGCTACCTGCAAGCCTGCTTGTTGCAGTGCGGTGATGGCCGGCGAGCCGGCGAATACCAGTGCGTTGGTGACAAGGGCAAGTGGCTTTGGCAATCGAAATCCTCTCAGCTGGCGATTGTTACAGCGTTTGCCAAATGCCGTCGTGCATGCTGCCGGCGATGAAGCAGTCGGCTGCGCTGTTGACCATGTCCCAGTATTTGGGGTCGGCGGTCATTTTGGTGTTGAGCGTTTCCATCGCCGCCATATCGGCATAGCGGGTGGACCAGGCAATGCGCTGCGGGTTGCCGCCTATGGGGCGCAGGACCTCTACGTCCAAATGGTGGCTGCTCTTGAGGAATCCCGCAATGTCCTTGGCAAAGGCCATGGCCGCTACCTGCTTGCCGGGCTTGACGCTGGCCACGCGAACGAATGCAATCATTGAAAGCTCCTGGTGCCGCCGAACAAGGGTTGGAACAGAAGGCCTGGCGGCGAGGCTTTCAGCGCGGGTGCGGCCATCGGCCGTGCCGCCTGCAGTGTCTGCGCCGCCGCTGCTGCTGTCCTTTATCTCCCCTAAACCTTGCTAAAGCGGTCGCGCAGGGGGTAGATTGCGAGCCTCTCCACGAAAGCCCTCATGCCCGATTCGGTGCTGTTTGGCCGCTTTGCTTTGCTGCTTGACCAGCGCCGGCTTTTGGAAAACCACGCGCCGATCAGCCTCGGAGCGCGGGCTTTTGACCTGTTGGCCACGCTGGTGCAGCACCGCGATCGTGTGGTGTCCAAGGACGAGCTGCTCAGGCTGGTGTGGCGCGACGCGGTGGTGGAAGAGAACAACCTCAGCGTACAAATCTCCACCTTGCGCAAGGTGCTGGGCGCCGACGCACTGCAAACCGTGGCGGGCCAGGGCTACCGCTTTACGCTCCCGGTCAGCGCAGCGCCGGCATCTCCTGGTGGCGGCGATCTGGTCCTCGGACTGCCCGACAAGCCGTCGATCGCGGTGCTGCTCTTTGACTGCGTCGGCAATGGGTGGGCCGGCATGGACCTTGTCGACGCGATGGGGGACGACCTCATCGACGCGCTTTCGCGCCTGCATTCCATTTTCGTGATCTCCCGCCATAGCGTGCAAAGCTACCGCGGGCGCGCCGTTCACCCGCGCGAGGTGGCGCGCGAACTCGGCGTGCGCTACGTGCTCGAAGGCAGCGTGCGCCGCCTGGAGGGTGAATTGTGGATCGCTGCCGCGCTGATTGATGCGCTGACCGGCCAGCAAATTTGGAGCGATCGCTATGCATCGGGGTGGGGCGATAGTGCAGCATCCCAGTACGAAATCGTCCGCGCCATCGTGATCGCCATGGTGCCGCACATCGAGCACTCTGAAATCGAACGTGCCCGCCTTCTGCGGCCGCAGGGCAGCAGCGCCT
>JBATPF010000198.1:0-1563 GCA_049291355.1 Giesbergeria sp. | reverse complement strand
ACACGCAGGAGCGCCACGCCCAATTGGGCGAGCGGGTGATCGAGGCTGAACGGCGCCTCGCGGCCTGCCGCGAGCAGCAGCGCACGCTGGAACGCCAAGCCCAGGAAGCCGCGTTCTCTCAGCGCAGCGCTGCGGCCCGCCGTGCCGAGTTGGAGCGCACCCTGGCCACCGCGTTCAGCCAGACTGCGGCCTTGGCGGCAGAGCGCGAGCGCGCCCAGGGCGAGTTGGAGCGCCTCTCCGACGCAGCGGCCCAGGGCGGCCTGCAGCAGGTGCTGGCGCAAAAGATGGTGCGTGAGCAGGCACTGGCCGCCGAGCGCAGCCGCTACGACGACCTGACCGCGCGCCTGCGCGCAAGCGACGAGCGGCGCATGCAGATTGAGCGCGCCCTGGAACCGCAACGCGCGCGCATTACCGAATTTCAGCTCAAGGAGCAGGCCGCGCGCCTGGGTCTGGAGCAGTACAGCACGCTCCTGCAGGAGGCGAACGCCGATCTGGCCGCGCTGGAGGCCTCCGTGGCTGAAGGCAGCGTGCGCCTGGCCGGCCTGCAGGGCGAGATCGACCGGCTGCAGCAAGGCATCGCTGCGCTGGGCGCCGTGAACCTTGCCGCGCTGGAAGAACTCGCTGTGGCCAGCGAACGCAAGGTGTTCCTCGACGCGCAAACCGCCGACCTGCAGGAGGCGATGAACACGCTGGAAGACGCCATTCGCAAGATCGACGGCGAGACGCGCCAACTGCTCTCGGGCACCTTTGACGCCGTAAACCAGCACTTCGGCCGCATGTTCCCCGAACTGTTCGGCGGCGGCAATGCGCGCCTGATCGTTACCGGCGACGAAATTTTGGATTCGGGCGTGCAGGTGATGGCGCAGCCGCCGGGTAAAAAGAACCAGACCATTCATTTGCTCTCGGGCGGCGAGAAGGCACTGACAGCGATTGCGCTGGTGTTTGCCATCTTCCAGCTCAACCCGGCGCCGTTTTGCTTGTTGGACGAAGTCGATGCGCCGCTCGACGACGCCAACACCGAACGCTACGCTCGCCTGGTGACCAGCATGAGCCACGAGACGCAATTTCTTTTCATCAGCCACAACAAGATCGCCATGGAAATGGCCCAGCAGCTCATTGGTGTCACCATGCAAGAGCAGGGCGTTTCGCGCATCGTGGCAGTCGACATGGAATCGGCTTTGTCGATGGCCAGTACATGACTCCCCCTGCGTCGCTTCGCGCCGTCCCCCTGAGGGGGACGCCTCCAGTGGACCGGCAAAGCCGGATCCACGGTGGCGCTGGCGAAGAGAATCGGGGCCGCCGCAGTCTCTGTCGCGGTGGTCTCACAATGGCAACAGTCAACCTTAAGCTTTAAGCCTAGCGACCTATTTTTCGCAAGCCGAGAACGTTTTTTATGAGCACCCTGCAAATCAGTCTGGCCGTGATCGGCGCCGTGTTGCTGGCCCTCATCGTGGCCTACAACGCCTGGAGCAACCACAAAAACGCGCCGCGTCGCGCCGAGCGCAGCGACGCCCCGCGCCAGGAGCCTGCGTTTGACGGCGCCACCCCGCTGCCCAACATGGC
>JBATPF010000197.1:0-1644 GCA_049291355.1 Giesbergeria sp. | reverse complement strand
GCCCCAGCCATTGCAGCAGCGCGCTGGCAGCAAACAGGCAAACGGCAGCGCCGAGAAAACCACGCCCAAGAACGTAAACAAAGAGGTGGGGGCCAACGACGCGGCGAATGCCTGCGCCCAATCCCAGCGCCAGGGTGGCGGGCAGCACGCCGCGCCAGAACGCCAGCGTCACGACCACCTCCCACGTCTGGTTCCCGAGCAAGCCCGCCAGCACGGCGACGAGACACAAGGTGGGCACCGCAAGCGGCCAGCCCAGCATCAGCAGCACCAGGCAGGCCAGAGACCAGTGCAACTGCAGTGGCATGGTATGCAGCCAGGGCAGGGCCCAGAGCCAGGGCAAAACCACCAGGCTGCCCAGCAAAGGGGAGACCAGCGCCCCACCGCGCAGAAACTGCCAGGGGCGCATCCACAAGGCCACCACCAAGGCGATAGCCAGCAGCAGTTCGGTACTCAGCAGCAGCATGGGCATGCAATGAAGGGTGGTGGGTACTTTTAATTTTCCAGCGTCACCACGACCGGCGCGTGATCGCTGGGTTGCGGGTTCTTGCGCGGCGCCCGGTCAATCTGGCAGGCACGCACCGCCGGCTGCAAGGCCTTGCTCACCAGAATATGGTCAATGCGCAAGCCCCGGTTTTTCTGGAAACCCAGCATGCGATAGTCCCACCACGAATAGCTCTTGTCGGGCTGCTCAAACATCCGGTAAGCATCGGCAAGGCCCAGCGCCAGCAGCGCCTGGAAATGCGCACGCTCTTCTTTGGTGTGGTGAATGGTGTCTGCCAGGCCCACCGGATCGTAAGAGTCGCGGTCTTGCGGCGCCACGTTGAAATCGCCCACCAGCACCAAGCGCTCGTGCGCTTGCATTTCGCCGCGCACCCAGTCCTGCAGGGCCTGCAGCCACTGCATCTTGTAGGCGAACTTTTCGCTGTCGGGTGCCTGCCCGTTGACAAAGTAGCCATTGATCAACCGCAGCGTGCCGAGTGGTGTGTCGAGCGTTCCGGCAATCACGCGTGCCTGCGTGTCCTGCGAGCCCGGCACATTGCGCACCACATCGCGCAGCGGGCTGCGGCTCAGGATGGCGACGCCGTTGTAGGTTTTCTGGCCAAACGCGGCGGCTTCGTAGCCTGCCTCCTTCAGCGCATCAAATGGAAACTTGTCGTCGGTGAGCTTGAGTTCCTGCAGGCACAGGGCATCGACCGGATTGGCGGCCAGCCAGGCGAGCACCTGGGGCAGGCGAACGGTCAGGGAGTTGATGTTCCAGGTGGCAATTTGCATGGTCGGTTCGGCACAGTGGCGCGCCTGGCGCGCCGTTCAGTCACGACAGCCGCGTCCAGCACGGTGTCGGCGTGTCCGCCATTGTCCCACTCGCACCTGCTGTGCGTAGCGTTTGGCTACGGGCGAATGGGCTGGGCGTGATGGCGGGGGCCCCAACGGCCGACGGTGGAAACATTTGGCCCGGCGATTCGCGCAGTAATCTGTATTGCCGTGCGTATCCGCTGCGGTCTGACGATTGACTTGACGCGCGCGTGAAGCCTGTGGGGCGCGCGCCTGATTGCCTTGGCCGCGCTATTGCGCGCAGGGGCCGCCTGGGGTGAGGGAAGCCTTTATCGCCCGGATGGCGGTGGCCGCGTTTGGGCTGCTGTGCGT
>JBATPF010000196.1:0-9535 GCA_049291355.1 Giesbergeria sp. | reverse complement strand
TCACCCCACCCCAGCCGCACGTCCTAGACCCCGTAAGATCATGTCCGCCATCAGCTGAGCCTCGCATTGTAGTACGGGTTTTCGATAGGAACGAGCAAGATGAGAGGAAATTTTCACGGCGCGGGCGCAGCCTCCGCACTCAGGTCAATCGACGATCCAGAGCGTCCTGGTACAGCGAAGCCACATCGCAACCCGTCTGCTGCTGGATTTCCTGAAAGCAGGTTGGGCTGGTCACATTGATTTCGGTGACGCAGTCCCCGATGACATCGACACCGGCGAGCAGCAGTCCGCGTGCTGCGAGGACCGGCCCTAGGGACTTCCCGATCTCCCAGTCGCGCTCACTGAGTGCGCGGGCGACGCCCTTGCCGCCCGCAGCCAGGTTCCCGCGCACCTCACTGCCCTGAGGAATTCGCGCCAAACAGTAGGGCACTGGCTCGCCGTCAATGATCAAGATGCGCTTGTCGCCTTCTGCAATCTCCGGAAGAAACTTTTGCACCATCACGCTCTGGGCACCATCGCGATTGAGTGTTTCCGTAATGCTGCCCAGGTTCATTGCATCGGGACCGACACGAAAGATCCCCATGCCCCCCATGCCGTCCAGGGGCTTGAGGATGATGTCGCGGTGCTCCGCATGAAATCGGCGAATGTCGGCAGCATTGCGCGTCACCAGCGTTGGGCCAATGAACTCCGGGAATTCCAGAATGGCCAGCTTTTCCGGGTGATCCCGCAGCGCGCGGGGCTTGTTGTAGACGCGCGCGCCCTCTCGCTCGGCCTGCTCGAGCAGGTGAGTGGAATAGAAATACTCGCTGTCGAATGGCGGATCTTTTCGCATCAACACCACGCCAAAATCAGCCAGCGCGGCCACGTCCGTGCCAGTTTCCTCAAACCAGTTTGCGGCGTGGCCCGTCAGGGAAATTCGGCGGACCCGCGCCCGTACCTTTCCACCCCGCTCCCAGCGCAAATCTGCAGGCTCGCATGCTGACAGCGAATGTCCACGTCGGGCCGCTTCACGCATCATGGCGAAGGTGGTGTCCTTCTTGGGATTGAAGGTTTCAAGCGGATCGGCGACAAACAGATAATGCATGGGGTGCGGCAAAAAAGTCGTTGAAAATGGGCGCAAGGCCCCCGCTCAGGATGCTTGGGGAGGGGACTTGCTGGCGTACTGTTGCACAAACAAAGCCATACTGCCTGCCACTACCCCCCAGAACGCCGAGCCGATGCCGGCGATGACGACCCCGCTAAGCGTCACCAGGAAGGTAATCAGTGCGGCTTCCCTGTGTCCCTCGTCCCGCAGGGCACTGGCAAGGCCTGCTCCAATGGTTCCCAGGAGAGCCAATCCGGCGATGGCTACGACGAGTTCGCGCGGGAATGCGGTCAGCAATCCCGTCACCACGGCACCAAAGATACCGATGAGCACGTAGAACGCCCCGCACGCGGCTGCAGCGGTGTAGCGCCGGGAAGGATCTGCATGGGCCTGCGGTCCCATGCAGATCGCGGCGGTGATGGCGCTGAAATTGAGTGCAAAAGCGCCAAATGGTGCGAGCACGAGCGTGGCAACGCCCGTCAGCGTGATGAGGCGGGACACCGGAAGCTGGTAGCCAGAAGCGCGGATGACAGCAACACCTGGAAGATTTTGCGATGCCATCGTGACAACAAACAAGGGCAATGCCAAGCTCACAATCGCGCTCGAATCAAACCGCGGCGCCGTGAATTTAGGCACGGCAATCTCCCAGGTGATGGAAGACCACTGCATTTGGCCGGCCAAAGCCGCGTAGGCAATGCCTGCACCCAGGGTGGCCACGACCGCATAGCGAGGAACGAATCGGCGCGCGAGCAAGTGAATTCCCAGCATCACAAGAATGAGTGGTAGCGCCGTTTGTGCCGCAGCAAAAGCATCCATGCCGAAGCGGGCCAGCACGCCGGCGAGCAGTCCCGCAGCAATTTCGGAAGGGATGCGATTCATCACGCGCTCAAACCAGCCCGTCAGACCGACCAGCGTGATGAGCGCGGCGCACACGACGAAGGCGCCCACGGCCTGCGCCATGTCGAAGTGACCCGCGGCGCCTGCGGTGGCCAGCACGGCCGCGCCTGGGGTCGACCAGGCGATCATGACTGGCTTGCGCAACACCAGCGAGGGCAACAGGGAGCACAAGCCCATGCCCAAACCCAGCGCCCACATCCACGAAGTGATTTCTGCGGGCGTTGCGTGAAAAGACTGCGCTGCCTGAAAAACGATCGCCACGGAACTGGTGAACCCGACGAGTACGGCAACAAACCCCGCACTGACAGCCGAGACGCTGAGGTCTTTGAAGAATTGCATGGCGAGCATTTTGCCTGCGCAGTACAGCGCGGGAGTGCTCTGCTATTGCGTTCTGCGCGCAATTGCGCGAGGATTTTCAATCTCTGAAAAATCCCATGCGAATCAAAGTGTACCAACAAAAGCTCTCTACATAAGATGGCCGTGTTGCTCCTCGGCAAGCCGCGTGTATCCTAGGTGGAAATTATTTTTGTAGATACTCGCTTTGTCTCCCGAGAAACTCCCGCCGGTCCCGACACCAAACGCTTTTGCTTCCGAGCTCATCAGTGCCAGAGCGAAGATTGGACTCACGCAAGGCCAGCTCGCGACGGCGAGCGGGCTGTCGCTATCCGCGATCAAAGCGTATGAGTCGGGCAGAAACCTACCAGGCGCCCGCGAACTTCGCGAGCTGTGCCAAGCCCTACAGATATCTCCCAACAAGCTGCTGTTCGGCACCGAGGCCCCTTTTAAAGCCCAGAGCATGGCCGACCTTTTGGTAGATGGGGAGGCGGAAGATGACCAAGTTTCGCGAGGACGGGCGTCGTTCCTACTTGGTTTGCTCGCTGCCGACGAGCGCAATGCCGTTGTCACCTTGTTGCGCGCTCTCGCCCTCGCGCGTCACGGAGAAGCTAAGGTCAAGGAAGTGCTGCTCAGCGCTGACATGGTAGTAGGCATGGGCCGAGAATTCGGTCGCCTCACCAGAGATGCCAGAACGGACAAGGACGCTTTCAGTGAGCAGCAGTTGGCAGACTCGGCAGGCCGTTTAGACAAATTTCTTGAACAACGCGGGCACGAAGTTAAACCCGAAAAGTTACCTAAAAAATAGTTTGACATTTTGAGTAACCATCGCTTAAAGTTACGAATACGGCATTTCGTCGTATTCGTAACTATTGGATGGACTCATGATCGACTTTTCAGAATTGGCGCTTTCCCCCAACGAGTCCCGCGCCGCTCGTAACTTCCTCGGCCTCAGTCAAGCGCAGGCTGCAGAGAAATCTAGCCTCCCAGCCCACAAGCTCAAGCGCTTCGAGACGGGCAATTACGTCCCCGATTCCCAATTTCTCGAAGACCTGCGCGAGTTCTTCGAGGGTGAGGGCTACAACTTCCACGACGAAGATGCACCTGGCGCCAAGGCCAAGGCCCGAGGCGATGTATTCCCTGCCGGCGTGGTCGGTGACGCTGGCAGTTCCCTCGATGAAACCGGCGGTTTTCCCTCGGAAGACCAAGGAAAACTGCAGCGCCCTCAGAGTGCGCAGCTGCAGTTCATGCGCATTACGCCCACGCTCGACGTCGACCAGGTGGACCGTGTTTTCGGCTGTATCGAAGACAACGAAGTAGCGATCGGGGCAGGGCTGGAACTGCCCGTCCGCAACGGCTTCCTGTCGGATGCCCCCTCCTCCGCCACCCAAGCTCAGGCCATCGCGCTGTTGCGCCGCCTGGCTGAAAACGGCCTGCTCTATGCCCGCTTGATGGGCCGTGAGCTGGTGGCGGTGCCCCAAGGCTCCGACCAGGCCGCGACCGTGGGCGACCTGCTGGGCCTGGCAATGGCAGATCTGCAGCGCGCCGTGGTGGACGGCGACAAAGAGGCTCAGGCGCGCCGCAAGCGCCGCGCCGAGCCAGTGGAGATGCTCCAGGCACTGGTTGGTTGAGACACGGCGGCAATGCTGCATTCCATTGACCAACAAGCAGCCTTGGCGCTGCACCGCCCTTTCCTGACGGGGCGCCACAGGGCGCCGACCGGGGGACCCGCTCGCACGAATGTGCGAGTGGGGGGGGAGGGAACCCCGTCCGCCAGCGCCGTCGCGCTACGCACTGTCAGCGCCGCCGCATGCGCCCGAACGCGCCCCGCAGCCTTTCAGACCATGGAGGCTTGACCATGGCACTGCTCACGTTGTCAGAAAACCCGCTTTACGAACTGAGCGATGCCGCCAACGAAGTCATTCAGCGCATGTTGGTGGATGGCCTGAACGATGCAGAGATTCGGCTGCGCGCCCTGCCCAACCTTTGGGAGGCCTACCGAGCCCTGCACCTTGCCATCGTCGGCACCCTGGACACGCCGGCGATTCACGAGTTGGAGCCCCGCGTCCTGAACGCCATTGCCAACCCCAAAAGAAAGGCCTGAGGTATGCGCAGCCCCGTCGCACACCCCGCCCTTTTCATCGGCACTGCCACCTTGCCAAGTGGTGTCTGCAAGCGCTTCATTGCTTTGCACTGCTTCGACATCTACGTGGCCGTATGGCGCTCGGCCGGCTTTCTTCTGAGGTGGCAAGACCCCCGCACGGTCGTCATCACACGCGGCGGTCTGGATGCCGGCCCCCAGTGCCCTATCAGCGCTGACCTGCACGCTATTCCCCCAGCACTTCACACGGAGGCTTCCTGCCATGGTCAAGCTCGATCTGCTCATTGCCAAGTTGGATTACTACATAGTCAAGACGCCAAACCTGTTCCCGTTCGAGTTCAGCATCGGCGGCGAGGGCATCTTTCTGTTCATCAAGCCTGTGCAATTCGCCCTGCTGTGGCCTTGGGTGAAGCTGTGACGCAGCCGGCCCCACAGCGCCGTTTTCAGTGGTGGAGCACCACTACCCCTAAGCCCCCTGTTTCACCCACTGCGCAGCGTGCCATGGCCTTGCCGCGCCGCCCGTTTTCACGCCAGGACCTAGCACCAGCACGCCAAGACTTTTCGGCTTTGCCAAAGGCTGAAATTTTCCCCTTCACGGGCAGTAACACCCCGTATGAGTCTCATGAGTGAGACAACAGCCAGCGAAGCGCAGCAGCTCATGGGACTCGATACGGTACGCATCAAAAGCCCCTATATGGCCCGCCATATTGTTGATGCCGTGAAGGCTAAAGGCATTAACTACTGCCAAGTGAAGAACGAAACCGGCGAGGTGCAATGGGAAGTCACTCGAACCAATCTTCAAGGGTCGTTCGACTCCCGGATCATGGTCAAACCCATGTACGAGGACTGCCAGAAGGCCAAGAGCGGAAAGCCGGAATGGCATCCAAGCCCGCCCTACCTGATCGTCGAGTGCTCAATTCCCAAGGCCATGCACGGGCAAAACGTCTATGGGGTCATCGAAGACATCCAGACGGCCTGCGAGAACGTGCGCAGCCTGCTGCAGCAACTCATGGGCGTAGAACTGCCTCACACCGCCAATTGGACGGTGCAGCGTGTGGACTGGGCAGAGAGCTTCCAGTTGCCCTACCAGGCGGTGCAGGAGTTCTTCGAGGGCATCTATCACGTGGCCTTCCCGCGCCGAAAGATGCAGAAGTACGGCAACGAATCCATTTTCGTTCCTGGCACCACCACCACGATCAAGATTTACCACAAAGGCCCTGAGTTCCAGAAGAACGACCGCAAGCGCCTGGCGTGGGTGCTACGAAACTTTTTCCACGAGGCCAGGCCAACCAACGCCGCCCCGGACTGGGCACAGCGTCAGGCCTACCGCAAGGTAGCCGCGATCCAGCGCTTGGCAAATGGACGCCTGCGTGCAGAGGTTGAAATCCACGCGGAAAAGCTCGACTACGACTTCGGCCACAAGCCGAAGGTGCGAGAAGTGACCACGGAATACCTGCAAGCCGTGTTCGACAAAGAAATGGGCCGGTTGCTGCGTGAAGGCAGCGAAGGTGTGAACGTGGTGCGCACCAGCCTTGCGGTACGCGACCGCCTAGACGCTCGCTTCGCGCCCGAGCTGGCCGGCTTGCTGCATGGCTTCTGGCTAGGCCTCGCAACGCATGGCGAAGACGACATGAAGAAGCGCAGCACCCGGCCAACGTTCTACCGGCGCCGCAAACAGCTTGTCGATGCTGGCGTGTCCTGGCTCGCCACCGACATGCAACTTATTGAGCGTCAGGGGCAGACATTGCCCGCTGATTTTTCCCCAGTTCGTGCAAACGCCCGGCGCTGTATCAGCCAGGTGCGCGAAAGACCCGCGTTCGACTATCAGCGCGGATTACTCCAACTGGCCGCATAAGGCCGAAATCGAAAGAAAGCCATGAGCGAAACAGTCCTGATCCTGCGTGCATCCAAGTGGGAAATGACCGACGAGAAAACCGGCGAAATCCGCAAGGGCTGCACGGTGCACTACATCAACGACTACCAGGTCGAAACCGCTTCTGCCGTTGGCGATGCCCCGATGAAGGTGCAGGCCACTGATGACGTTTTCCACGAGGTCAAGCAATTCAAGGCGCCGGGCATCTACGAAATCAACACCCGCACCAAACCAGGCAAGGAAGGGCAGGCAACCGTCGTGATGACACAAGCCACGTTCAAGCGGTCTTTCATCCTCGCGCAAGAGGCATGAAAAAAGCGCTCAAGTGCTGTCACACCTGAGCGCCCACCGAACCACAAAACCATCCGTGAACGGCACCGGCAGCTTACTCCATGTGAGTGGTCGGAGGCCTTGAATCGAGGCAATCATGCACTTCCACGCACCCAAAAACATCTACGGCCCAGAGCTGCTGCGCATGTTCGTCGACGAACTGGGCGGACCCAAGGCCGTGCACAAGTATCTTGGCGTCACAGAACGCACAGTTTTCCATTGGCTCTCGTCTGGACGCGTGCCCCGCGCTGCCGTGCTGGCGCTCTTTTGGGAGTCGCAATATGGTCGATCTCAAATCTTCACCGACCAGGTAAACGAAATCCGCCTGCTCTATCGTCAGGTGTGCATGCTGCAGGAGCAGTTCCAGCGCGCGAAAGACATCATCACTGGGTTGCGTTCGCTGCACGCTGGATCGGCCAACGAACCCTTGTTCGAGGAGCTGCCACAGTTCACACAGTTTCCAGCGCCAATGTTTGGCGAACTGGTGGCCCCGCCAAAAGCCCCGGCTCCACTGCGCACGGCTGCGCGGTAAAAAGGCTCTGCCGTGGAATTCGCCCTCTTCCTGACCATCGATGAGCTGGAAACGCTCACGGGCTTCAAGACGCCAGCCCGTCAGGTGGAATGGCTGCGCACCAAAGGCTGGCGCTTCGAAATCAACGGCAACCGCAGGCCCATCGTGGCGCGCAAATATGCCGAAAAGATGCTGGGGTGTGGCGCTCCTGAGGAACGCAGCTATAAGCCCAATTTCAGTGCGATGCTGGGGGCGTGATGGGGCGCCGTAGAGAGTCCAATTTCGATGATCCCCCGCGCTTCCATCGCAAGGGCAAAGTCTGGTATCACGTCAGCGGCACCTCGCCCCGCATCTGGACCAAACTGTCCAACGACCGCGCCGAAGCCCTGCGACTTTGGGCACAGCGTGAGGGCGTGCGAGAAGACGAATCAACGCGGCTGTTTTCCGTGGTGGCCCGCCGCTACGTGCGCGAAGTGTTTCCCACCAAGAGCGTGCAAACCAGGCGCGACAACGACAAGGAACTTGCCAACCTGCTGCGAGTGTTTGGACACATGCCGATTGATGCCATCGCGCCGATGCACATCCGGGAATACATGGACCTTCGCGGCCAAGTTGCCAAGGTACGCGCGAACCGCGAGAAGGCCCTTTTTTCCCACATGTTCAACAAGGCCAGAGAGTGGGGCTATACCGCCGCGCAGAACCCTTGCCAGGGCGTGAAGGGATTTAAGGAAACCGGGCGCAGTCGGTATGTGACGGACGAAGAATTCGAGCAAGTGAAAGCACACGCGCACTACACAGTTATCGATGCCATGGACATTGCATTGCTCACCGGCCAGCGCCCTGCAGACGTGCTCAAGATCAAGCGCTCAGATATTCGTGACGGTGCGCTCTGGATCGTGCAAAACAAGACGGGCGCTCGCCTCGGTATCGAAGTCACGGGCGAACTTGCAGCACTCATAGAACGCATCACGCAGAGGCCCACCAAGGCGATTAGCGCTTACCTCATTCAGGATCAAAACGGCCAGCCATTGAGCCAGTTCGCCTTGCGCTCACGCTTCGATAAGGCACGCGCCCTGGCAAAAATTGATTTCCAATTTCGGGATATCAGAGCAAAGGCAGCTACAGACACAGGAGACCTAGCTCACTCGCAAAAGCTCCTTGCGCACAAGAATCGGGAGATGACGGAGCATTATGTCAAGGCACGACAGGGGGAACGGGTGAGGCCGTTACGTTAGGCTGTGCGTGTGGATAGGCATGAAGGTTTTTGTACGCCGCGTCGAATGACTTCGAGCGCTCAACCTTGATACCCTTCAATGCGAAGAACTCTTCAATGAACTTTGCTTTGTGCTCGTCTGCTCGTGGATCGATACAGACTGCTTCGATGAAATCTGGGCTGACTTTGGCTTCCAGACTCTTGGGGGCATCTGCTGCAGACAGCGGCTGCGACATTTTTATCCTTGTCGTGAGGTGATCCATCTCCCTTCGTCGTGCCAGGTCCATGCTCTCCAGCGATTGAATAATTGTTAGCGCATCCCGTACGAAACTGAAGTTCTCGTGCTTCCCTATGCGAACGCAAAGACGTATTTCGGCCTCATACGTGTACGCTGCGTCCTTCAAAAACCGCGCCTCTAACACCGGACGCCACTTTTTCTGAAGTTGCTGCATGCTTCTAGGCGTTCCTTTGCCAGAGAAGTCGTCCTTGAAGCCCGAATGCTTGATCAAACGCAACGCCAATTGCTTCCGTCTTGATAAGCGGATGAAAAGCCGTGACAGATCCGCGTAGGTCACAGGAAACACGTCGGCTGCGAGAACGACGGCCTCGCGAAGTTCCGATCCATCGCAATTCAGGAACTCCCAAGAGCTGAGCATTCGGTCTCGAGCAACCTGAAGAAGTTTACCCACGGTAGTCTGCAACTTGACCGAACATCGATCGCGCGAATACATCTCCCACATTGCGTGCGACTCAGATGTGCGTGACCAGCAGGAAACGAACTGGCGCCGTCGCTCCTGCTCAATCTGACCATCTGTCGTGAACGAATCATGCATCCTGTCCCAAGGAAGCGCACAACTACCCACGACTGAAGTGACAAGCGCCTTGGCCAAGGGGTCCACGCCCTCATTGATATCTGGATAGTCACTCACGCGCGTTAGCCGAAGCAAACCGCGTTCAGCCAAGTCAGCAGCGGAAAAAAAATCCACAATTCTGTAGACCTTCGTTTCCGAACTCAATCCACCATGAGCCAGCGCTAGCTGAGAAATTGGCGTGAGGTCTAACATCGGACTGTCAATTTTGTAGAAGTCGCAACGGATATGTAGAAACGCCCCAGGACCCTTTCGGGCGCTGGGGCGCATGAACACTGGTGGCCTGGGACGGAATCGAACCGCCGACACAAGGATTTTCAATCC
>JBATPF010000195.1:0-3526 GCA_049291355.1 Giesbergeria sp. | reverse complement strand
GGGCCTCTTGATTCGCGCTGGCGTGCAGGACCGCGAGATGGTCGAGTCGCTCGGCTACCGCATCCGGCGATTGTTCATTGGCGTGTTTGTCGCCGGCAGCGCGCTCGCGGGCCTGGGCGGTGTGATGTGGGGCCTGTACCAGCAGAGCGTGATTCCGCAGATGGGCGCGCAAGTCAACGTGCTGATTTTCATCGTCATCATCATCGGTGGGCTGGGCAGCACGGGCGGGGCGCTGATCGGTGCGCTGCTGGTCGGGCTGATGGCCAACTACACCGGCTTCCTCGTGCCAAAGGCGGCGCTGTTTTCGAATATTGCGCTGATGGTCGCCATATTGTTATGGCGTCCCCAGGGCGTTTATCCGGTCACGAACAGATGAAGCACCCCCTGAGTCGCTTCGCGCCTTCCCCCTTGGAAGGGGGACGCCACCGCTGCGGCGGGGTGGCCCTTGCAGGGTGGCCGCTGGTTTGGACGCGTTGTGCGTGCGTCGCGCAGTTAACGCAGGCCGCTGTAGCAATTTGAAAGTCAAGCTCGCATGTTGAACCGAATCCTCTCTGGCGACTACCCGCGCAGCCGCGTGCTGACCGTGGTGCTGGTCGCCATCTTCCTCGGGCTGGCGTTCGCGCCGTTTCTGTTCCCCGGCGTCAAGGCGCTGTCGGTCGCGGCCAAGGTACTGGTCTTTGTCGTGCTGGTGGCCAGCTTCGATTTGCTGCTGGGCTACACCGGCATCGTGAGCTTTGCGCACACCATGTTCTTTGGTATCGGTGCCTACGGCGTGGCGGTGGCCAGCACGCGCATGGGCGCTGGTTGGGCGGCACTGGCGGTGGGCATCCTGGGGGCGTTGGTGCTGTCCTTCGTGCTCGCGCTCGCCGTCGGCCTGTTCTCGCTGCGGGTGCGCGCCATCTTCTTTGCCATGATCACGCTGGCCGTGGCAGCAGCGTTCCAGACGCTGGCGTCGCAGCTTTTCGAGATTACCGGCGGCGAGGACGGCCTGACCTTCCGCCTGCCGGAGCTGCTCTCGCCCAGCCATGAGTTTGCCGAAGACCCGTTCCTGGGCGTGTCGCTTGACGGGCGGCTGCTGACGTACTACTTGCTGTTCGTCACGGCAGTGGTCCTGGTGCTGGCACTGCTGCGCATCGTCAACTCGCCCTTTGGCCGCGTGCTCCAAGCCATTCGCGAAAACGAGTTCCGCGCCGAAGCCATTGGCTACCGCGTGGTGGTGTACCGCACGCTCTCGTCGGTGCTGTCTGCATTGTTTGCCTGCCTGGCTGGCGCCATGCTGGCGATCTGGCTGCGCTACAACGGGCCGGACACCTCGCTGTCGTTTGAAATCATGATCGACGTGCTGCTGATCGTCGTCATCGGCGGCATGGGCACCATTTATGGCGCCGCCATCGGTGCCGTGCTGTTCCTCGTCGCCCAGAGCTACCTGCAGGACTTGCTGCGCCTGGGCAATGAGGCCGCCAGTGGTCTGCCCTGGCTGGCTGCCTTGCTCTCGCCTGACCGCTGGTTGCTTTGGCTGGGCGTGCTGTTCGTGCTCTCGGTTTATTACTTTCCCACCGGTGTCGTCGGCCGCCTGCGCGCCAGCGCGGCGCGGCGCGGCGGCGCCTGATTTTTCGTTGCGTCACGTCCCACAAAAACCACCAGGAGACAAGCGCATGAAGATGGCTAAACACCCTTTGATTCCGAGCCTGCTTGCGGCAGCCGTGCTGGCTGCCTGCGGCGGCAGCGGCGATCACAACACCAATACCGCACCCGACTTCCTTGGTGCAGTGCGGGCCACGAGCTACGACGGCGCGTCCGACGATTTGCTTACTGCGGGTCTGGGGGCCTCGGGCCTGGCCGCGGCAGCGCCGCCTGCTTACGCCGATGCCCTGGCGCCCACCGCCGCCGAACTGCGCCGCGCCGCCATCCACACCAACTACCGCGCCATGCTGGATATGACAGCCGCCGGCGGCTACGGCACTTTCTACGGCCCGAACGTGGACGCCGATGGCAAGGTGACTGCCGGGGAGGGCAAGGTGGCGGGCACCGAATACCTGGCCTTTGCCGACGACGGCAGCGGCCGCAAGAACGTCACGCTGATGGTGCAATTGCCCGCCAGCTTCGATCCGAAAAAGCCCTGCATCATCACCGCCACGGCCTCGGGATCGCGCGGGGTGTACGGCGGCATTTCCACCGGCGAATGGGGCTTGAAGCACGGTTGCGCAGTGGCCTATTCCGACAAGGGTACGGGCGGCGCGCCGCACGATCTGCAAAATGACACCGTGCCACTCATGGATGGCATGCGTACCTCGGCGGCTGCAGCCGGCAAAGGCGCAGCCTTCAACGCCGGTCTCAGCGCCACCGAGCTGGCAGCGTTCAACGCTGCCACGCCCAACCGCTTTGCCTTCAAGCACGCGCATTCCGGCCAGAACGCCGAGCGCGACTGGGGCCGCAGCACCTTGCAGGCGGTGGAGTTTGCCTTCTGGGCCATCAACGAACGCTATGGCGAAGTGCAGGGCGGCGAGCACGTGAAGACCTTCACGCCCAAAAACACCATCACCATTGCGTCGAGCATTTCCAACGGCGGCGGCGCGGCCATTGCTGCGGCCGAGCAGGACGCAGACGGCTGGATCAGCGGCGTTGCTGTGTCGGAACCCGCCATCGAGATGCCGGCCAACCCCGGCGTGCGTGTGGAGCGCGGCGGCGCCGCGGTGGCCACCACGGCCAAGCCGCTGATTGACTTCACCACTGTCGCCAATCTGTACCAGGCCTGCGCCGCCCTGGCGCCCTCGATTGCGTCCACGCCTTACGCCGCTGGGTTTGCCGTGGGTTTTGCCAGTGCGGCCCTGCCGATCGCTCCCAACCGCTGTGCCAGCCTGGCAGCGCGTGGCCTGCTCAGCGCCAGCACCACGCCCACCCAGGCCGAGGAGGCTTTGCAGAAGTTGCGCGACTATGGCTGGGAGGGTGAATCAAATGCCCTGCACGCCTCGCTTGCCGCATTTGAAGTGGCCCCGGCCGTGGCCGTCACCTTCGCCAACAGCCTATCGAGCGCCAGCGTACGAGACAACCTGTGCGGGTTCAGCTACGCCGCCACGACGGCGGCCGGTGCCGTCACGCCGCTTGCGCCCGCAGCGCTGGCCGGCATGTTTGCCACCGGCAACGGCGTGCCGCCCACCAGCGGCGTGCAACTGGTCAACAACCTGGGCAAGTTCGGGCCAGCGCGCGACTTTCTCTCGGCCTCGCCGGCAGGCGCATTCGACTGGAATCTGGACGGTGCCGTGTGCCTGCGCAACCTGGTTGCCGGCACGGATGCCGCTGCCAGGAAGCTGCAAGCGGGCCTGGACGAGACGCGCCGCAGCGGCAACTTGCGCGGCAAGCCCACGCTCATCGTGCATGGCCGCGCCGACGCGCTGCTGCCGGTGAACCATACCTCGCGCCCCTACGCTGCGCTCAACCGCAAGGTGGAAGGCGCGGCCAGCCAGCTCAGCTATATCGAAGTGGCGAACGCCCAGCATTTCGACAGCTTCATCGGCCTGCCCACGGT
>JBATPF010000194.1:0-2712 GCA_049291355.1 Giesbergeria sp. | reverse complement strand
CCCGAACGATCTCACCTCGTGTAATCTCAGTCATGGACTTCCCCTTTCCAGTTGGCAGATTGATGGTCAGATCTCAATCTTGGTGCTTCGACACCGTTTGTGGGAGGTGGGAAGTCCCTTCGTATTCTTTCAAATTGGGGGCGCATCAAAGCAATCGCTGACGGAGCAAGCCCGATCTTGATCAGGGTGCATGCTCCGGTCGCATGTTCAATGGCCAAAAGGCCCGCTTGAAACGCAATTCTGCAGCGTTGGTCCGGATATGGAGCTAGTGGAGCGATGTGACGGTGCACGCTTTCTATGAAAACGCTGCTTCGCTCTAGCAAAACGGCCAGATCCTCGTCGGAGATCGTCATGTCTGCATTGGAACTACGAGAACGTTGAGCGTAGCACTTTGCTGGTGATGACTGCCATCGATGCCATTGGAGTCCTGCACGTTGCGTTGGGCGCGTGCAATTGCTTCCCCCAATCCAAGGAATATTTTTTGGTAGGAAGGATGGTAGGACTAGCTATAAAACTATCGAAACATATAGCTAAAAGCCAAATTTCGGCGGAGACTGTGAGATTCGAACTCACGGACGGTTGCCCGTCGGCAGTTTTCAAGACTGCTGGTTTAAACCACTCACCCAAGTCTCCTGTGGCAGGCCCGCATTCTAGCGGGGCGCGCCGTTCTTACATGCCGAGCGAGCGCAGCAGCTCATCGGTGTCGCTGTCGGGCGGCGGCGGTGGGGCGACCTCGCGCGGCGCGTTGGCTTCGGCCATGACTTCATCGGGGTTGGCCCGTGCCTGAGGTTCGAAATCGTATAGTTTGATGAACTCGGTGCGGTCGATGGCGAGTTCGAGGTAGAAGATGTTGTTGCTGCCCGTGTAGAAGGTCACGCGGCGCGCCTCGGGCTGGTCCAGGTTGGCGTCCACGCTAAGCATGACCTGTTTGTTGAGCACCAGCATCTTGGGCTGGTTTTGCGTGATGTGGGTTTGCAACTCGCGCCGCACTTTGCTGGTGAAGTCACCAGCTACCTGGTTCATCAGCTCGCCCATGACGTTGCTCACTTCGTCGGCCGTATAGGAGCGCGCCAGTTCGTCCTTGGACATGCCCATGCTCAAGAGGTAGCTGGAATACAGCTCCATCGCCGCCTGGGCCGAGAAGTTGATGACCATCAGACCCGAGAAACCGCCATCAAACAGCACAAAGCAGCCAATGTCGGGTCGCAGGCAGGTCTTGGTGATGCGCTGCACCATGGCGGAGTACTGAATCTGGCTTTGGGTGGCCACGGTCAGCACGCGGGTCACCGAATTGCACAGGCTGGTCAGCACATGCTCGGTGCTGTAAATGACGCGGTCGTTGGAGGAGCTCATGGTGCGTTCTCGGTGATGGTGCGCTGGCGCGAAGCTGCATGGTAGGGCATGCCGCGACGGGAGCGCGCTGCAGTTTTGGGCGCTGGGCGCGTGCGAGGATGCCTTTTTAGGCCTGTCGGGCCAAGACCGAGGCTGCGTTGAGCGCGGCTCACAGCGGGCGCGCCCGTCGCCGGGCGCCAAGCGCTGCAGCCCCGAACGCCAGAATGGCAAGCCACTTCACCGTTGCTGCCAGGCCCGACAGCGCATACAGCGTGGGCGCGGCGGCAGGCCTGCCATCGGTCAGCAGCAGGTGCAGGGCATTTTCGCCCGCATCTGCCAGCGCCGCGACGGGAAGCGACCACACCACGAGCCAGGCCACCGCGCGGTGCATAGCCTGCGCCGCCACACGCTGCTTGCCGTAGGCAAAGCCAAAGGCGCCATACAGCAGCAGGAGCACAAAGTCGGCCGAAAAATGGGCGCGGTAGAGCGCGATGCCCTGCGCATGCCACTGTTGCAATACGCCTTGGAACGATGACGCCGTGAAAGAAAATTGCAGCCACAGGATGCCCGGCTCCAGCGGTGCAAGGTACACGGCGATGCCGATGAACACCACCAACGCCGCAAGGCCAAGGGGAAGAGGGCGTGGCATGGCGTTGTGGGCAGACGATTTTGCGGCCTGTTTTTCAGGCTGGCAGATGGGCCGCCACCTCGTGCCATTGTCCCGGCGCAAGGCCATCTAGGCTCCATGGCCCGATCTGCACCCGCACCAGGCGCAGCGTGGGCAGGCCGACGGCGGCGGTCATGCGGCGCACCTGGCGGTTGCGGCCTTCGCGCAGGGTGAGGGCAATCCAGTGCGTGGGGATCTGCGCTCGCACGCGAATGGGCGGGTTGCGTGGCCACAGTGCCGGCTCGGGCAGCAGCAGTGCCTCGGCCGGCCGCGTCATGCCGTCGCTTAGCAGCACGCCGGTCCGCAATTTCTCCAATGCTGCTTCGTCGGGCACCCCTTCCACCTGCGCCCAATAGGTTTTGGGCAGCTTGTGCTGCGGGTCGGCTATGCGCGCTTGCAGCGCGCCGTCGTTGGTCAGGAGGAGCAGGCCTTCGCTGTCGCGGTCCAGCCGGCCAGCCGGATAGACGTTGGCGACATCTACGAAGTCGCTCAGGGTCTGGTGCGTGCCATCGCCACTGAACTGGCTCAGCACGTCAAAGGGCTTGTTGAGCAGGATCAGGCGGGGCTCGGCTGGCGCCGGCCGGGCGCTGCGCCGTCCCTGGGGCTGCGCGCGGCGTGGGCGGGGGAGCGGCGAAGTCGCCATGCCTGTGGGCAGCCGTTTTAGCTGCCGGTCAGCGCCCGGTAGGCGCTGCGTGTTTCTGGGGAAACCGAGG
>JBATPF010000193.1:0-4503 GCA_049291355.1 Giesbergeria sp. | reverse complement strand
GTACCAGTCGATGCCGGCGCGCTGCCAATGGCCGGGCATGGCGGCCAGGCCCGGCAGCCCTGCGCCGCGCGAGAGCGCCAGCAGCAGCGTTTCCACCTGGTCGTCTGCATGCTGCGCGAGCGCTATTGATTGAATAGCTATTAACCCAATACCATCAAGCGCTAGAGCCTCAAAAGCCTTGTAACGCGCGCTGCGTGCGGCCTCTTCCGGGCTTTGGCCCGGCGCAGCACCTGCGGCCACCGGCTGCACCGCCAGCGGCACATTCAAGCGCTGGCACAGTGCTTCGCAATGCGCCTCGAAAGCGCCCGCCGCCTGTTGCAAACCGTGGTTGACGTGGATGGCACAGACCTGGCCCGGCCAGCGCTCGGCGCAGGCGAGCAGCAGGGCCGAAGAATCGGCCCCGCCGCTCAGAGCGACGGCCAGTGGCAGCGCGGGCCGAAAGGCCGCCATGGCCTGTTCAAAGGAATGCGTCATCGGCCTGCCCATGCGGAGAGCGCAGGGTTGGAACCCAGTTCAGCGGCTGTCGGCCTTGGTGTCGGTAAAGCGCCCGTAGCTTTGCAGCCGCCCGTAGCGGCGCTCGATCAGTTCCTTGACCTTAAGGTCGGCCACCTGGCGGAAGGCGTCGCCCAGAGCGCGCTTGAGGAAGGCCGACATCTGCTTGGGGTCGCGGTGCGCTCCCCCGACGGGTTCGTTGACGATCTTGTCGACCAGGCCCAAAGCCTTGAGGCGGTGCGCGGTGATGCCCAGCGCCTCGGCGGCGTCCTGCGCCTTGTCGCTGGTTTTCCAGAGAATGGACGCGCAGCCCTCGGGGCTGATCACCGAGTAGATGGAGTACTGCAGCATCAGCAACTGGTCGCAAACGCTGAGCGCCAGCGCGCCCCCCGAGCCACCCTCGCCAATGATGGTGGTGATGATGGGCACTTCCAGCTGCGCCATCTCATAAATATTGCGGCCAATGGCTTCCGATTGGCCGCGCTCTTCGGCGTCAATGCCCGGAAAAGCGCCGGGCGTATCGACAAAGGTGAACACCGGCAGGCCGAACTTCTCGGCCGTTTTCATCAGCCGCAGCGCCTTGCGGTAGCCCTCGGGGCGCGTCATGCCGAAGTTGCGCAGTGCGCGCTCCTTGGTGTCGCGCCCTTTTTGGTGACCCAGCACCATGCAGGCGTGGCCGTTGAAACGGGCCAGACCGCCGACGATGGATTTGTCGTCGGCAAAGTGCCGGTCCCCGTGCATTTCGACAAAGTCGGTGAACAAATCACGCACGTAATCGAGCGTGTACGGCCGCTCCGAGTGGCGGGCAATCTTGGTGATCTGCCAGGGCGTCAGATCCGAGTAAATGTCTTTGGTGAGCTGCTGGCTCTTTTTGCTCAACTGGTCGATTTCTTCCGAAATATCGACTGCACTCTCGGTCTGCACGTAGCGCAGCTCTTCGATCTTGGTTTCAAGCTCGGCAATCGGGCTCTCGAAATCCAGAAATGTCTTCTTCGCCATGTTTTGTTCCTTGCGCGCGGGGCGCGTGACTGCGGGCAGCCGCTCAGTAAGCGACCGGCAGAGGGTCCAGCGAGCGCCAAATATACCAAGTCGCCACACTGCACCAGGGCTTCCAAGCCTGGGCCACTTCGCGCGCATCGCTGCGGCTCACCGGGTCGCCCGAGAAGTAGTTGCGGCTGATGCCGTTGAGCAGGCCGACATCATCGAGCGGCAGCACATTGGGCCGCATGAGGTGGAAGATGAGAAACATCTCGGCCGTCCAGCGGCCAATGCCGCGCACCGCCACCAGCTCGGCAATGATGGCTTCATCGTCCATCGCCTGCCAGGCATCGACATGCAGTTGGTTGCCATCGAAATGCAGCGCCAAATCCACCAAATACTCGACCTTGCGCGCCGACAGGCCGGCAGCGCGCATGTCGTCGATTTTCAGGCGCAGCACGTCGGGCGGGGTGATCGCGGAAGTCAGTGCGGCAAAGCGGTCCCACACGGTCTGCGCCGCCTTCACCGAAATCTGCTGGCCGACGATGCTGCGCGCCAGCGTCACAAAGGCGTCGCCGCGCGTCTGCAGGCTGGTCTCGCCAAACTGCGGAATCAGGCGCTTCATCACCCGATCCTTCTTCATCAAATGCGTGCGCGCCTGGGACCAGTACGCGGGCGTCGCCAAGTCGAGTGTGGTCGCAATCGCTATTACTTTAGAAGCATTCACCGCTTGTCCTTATTGCGCTGGATGCCAATTTGACCCATATTTTTTCTCATGAAGCAGCTTCCCAGGTGGTGCCGGTGGCGCTGTCCTTGAGGACGATGCCGTGGGCCAGCAAGGCGGAGCGGATGCGGTCGGCCTCGGCGTAGTTTTTTTCGGCCTTGGCAGCGGCGCGCGCTGCGATCTGTTCCTGGATTTGTGGCTCAGACAAGGCGTTGCTTGCTGTGGGTTTCCCGGCAGCAAATACCGAGGCACCTTCAACTTGAACAATGCGCCCCTGCAAGAAATCCGACGGCTTGCCCTGCAGCAGCCCCAAGCAGCCGCCCAGCGCCTTGAGCAGGCCGGCTGCCTGTGGCGAGCGGCTGCGATTCACGTCACCGGCCAGATCGAAGAGCACCGCGACAGCCTCGGGCGTACCGAAATCCTCGTCCATCGCTGCCTTGAAACGCGCAGCATGTGGATCTGCCCAGTCAATCCCGCCTACATCTTCAGGCGGCACTGCATCGAGCGCTGTGTACAAACGCTTGAGCGCCTGGTGGGCGTCGTTCAAATGAACGTCGCTGTAGTTGAGCGCGCTGCGGTAGTGGCTGCGCACCAAGAAGAATCGCAGGGTTTCGGGCCGGTAATCGTGCTTTTCCAGCACATCACGAATGGTGAAGAAGTTGCCCAAGCTCTTGCTCATCTTCTCGTTGTCCACGCGCACAAAGCCGTTGTGCATCCAGAAGCGCGCCAGCGGCTTCCCGTGGGCGCCTTCGCTCTGCGCAATTTCGTTCTCGTGGTGCGGGAACTGCAGGTCGGCGCCGCCGCCGTGGATATCGAAGGTCTCGCCCAGCGTGGCGCAGCTCATGGCCGAGCATTCGATGTGCCAGCCGGGCCGGCCGGCGCCAAAGCTGCTGTCCCATTTGGCCTCGGCGGGTTCTTCGGGCTTGGCGGACTTCCAGAGCACGAAATCGAGCGGATCGTTCTTGCCGTCATCCACCGCCACGCGTTCGCCGGCGCGCAACTCGTCCAGCGACTTGCCCGAGAGCTTGCCGTAGCCGGGGAATTTGCGCACCGCGTAGTTCACGTCGCCATTGCCGGCGCGGTAGGCCAGGCCCTTGCCTTCGAGCGTACCAATCAGAGAGAGCATCTGCGGCACATAGTCGGTGGCGCGCGGTTCGACATCAGGCGGCTGGATGCCGAGCTTGGCGATGTCGGCCTGCATGGCGGAAATCATCTCGTCGGTCAACGCGCGGATAGTGATACCGCGCTCAAGTGCCCGCCGGATGATCTTGTCGTCGATGTCGGTGATGTTGCGCACATACGTGACGCGGTAGCCGCTGGCGCGCAGCCAGCGCTGCACCACGTCAAACGCCATCATCATGCGGGCATGGCCGATGTGGCACAGATCGTAGATGGTCATGCCGCAGACGTACATGCGCACATGGCCAGGTTCGATGGGGGAAAACTCTTCCAGGGCACGCGAGAGCGTGTTGTAGATGCGCAGACTCATGGGGATGGCGGTACGAAACAGGCGGGCGGAAGCGGGGCGGAGCACCGGGCGGGCGATGCGGCCCCTGCGGGGCACATGCAGGCAAGCACCGCGCCCCGAGTGACCCAAAGGCCACTTTGGCGCCGGTTTGCCGCTCTCTGGCAGCGTACCGTCATGACCACCCTCTCAGCTACAATCCGCCGCAGTATAAGCGCCTGCCCGGCCTCCCGCTGATCACTTCACGGACCTTCATGACATCCTCCTGCCGCACCCTCACCCCCCTTGTGCGTCTCGCGCGTCTCATGGCTTTTTCTGCGCTGCTGGGCGCAGCGGCCGTGCATGCGGCGGACTATTCAGACATCACCGTTTTGCTCAAGAGCGGCAAGGCAGCCGATGCGCTGGCGAAGGCCGACCAGCGGCTTGCAAGCGCGCCCAAAGACCCGCAATTGCGCTTTTTGCGTGGTGTCGCGCAGGCCGATTCGGGCAAGCCCAACGACGCCATCGCCACCTTCACCCAGCTCACGCAGGAATACCCCGAACTGCCCGAGCCCTACAACAATCTGGCGGTGCTGTACGCTGGCCAGAATCAGCTCGACAAAGCGCGCACCGCGCTGGAGATGGCCATCCGCACCAACCCCAGCTACGCCACTGCCCACGAGAACATGGGTGACATCTATGCCAAGTTGGCTGCGCAGGCCTACAACAAGGCGCTGCAGCTGGATGCAACCAACAGCGCCGCACTCAATCCCAAGCTCGCCCTGATTCGTGAGCTGTTTGCACCGGGCCGCACGCCAGGCGTCCCCACGCGCACCGCAGCTGCACCTGCTGCAGCCGCCGCGAC
>JBATPF010000192.1:0-2583 GCA_049291355.1 Giesbergeria sp. | reverse complement strand
GCCTTGGCGCAGGCAGCACGCCAGGCGGCACGCGAGTTGTCGGCCTGGGTGAATCAGACGGCGCCCTGAGCGCCTCTCGCCTGACAACGCCCTGAGCGCCTCGCACGTTCCGCAGCGCAGCGCTGTGGTGCCGACTGCGCGGCGCGACTTCGTCTTACAGCGCCGCCCGCCCGCCGACTACACCGGACGTGCTGCCACGTTTCTACAGTGTGCCCATCGAGTCAGGCATTGGTTTTCGCCGCTTCTGGTGAACGGCCTGATCCGTGACATCAAAAGGATCACCCAATGAACGAAGACCGCATGAAGGGCAACTGGAAACAATTCACCGGCAAGGTGAAAGAACAATGGGGCAAGTTGACGAACGACGATCTGGACGTCATTGACGGCAAGCGCGAACAGTTCATCGGCAAGCTCCAGGAGCGCGAAGGCGTGGTCCGCGAAGTGGCTGAGCAGCAACTCAAAGATTGGCACACCCGCAACCCTGATTTCCGCTTCAACGACTGATCCCCACAGCATTCCAAAGGACACCACCATGAACTTCACCCGCAATCTCATCGCCCTGGCGCTTACCGGCTTGGTTGCCACCACCGGCATGGCGATGGACAAGGCCGAGCACACCGCCGCCAAGGACCGCATTTCGGCCGACTACAAAATGGCCAAGGAAAAGTGCGGCGCGCTCAAGGACAACGCCAAGGACGTGTGCATGAAGGAAGCCAAGGGCACGGAAGACATTGCCAAGGCCGAGCTCGAAGCACAATACAAGCCCGAGAACAAGTCGGCCTACAAGGTAGCCAAGGCACGCGCCGATGCCAACTACGCAGTCGCCAAGGAAAAATGCGACGACGCCGCCGGCAACACCAAGGACGTCTGCAAGAAGGACGCCAAGGCCGCCCATGTGCACGCGCTTGAAAACGCCAAAGTGGCGCGCGCCGAAGCCAAGCCCGCCGACAACATGAGCGAAAAGCGCGCCGACGTGGCCGAAGCCAAGCAAGACGCTGCGCACGATAAGAAGGACGCCGACTACAAGGCCGCCAAGGAACGCTGCGACACCCTGAAGGGTGCTGAGCAGGACACCTGCGTGGCCGATGCCAAGCGCAAGTACGGCATGTAAATTGCCCGCCTGAACCAAGGAATCCCTCCCCGGGACGGCGCCGGGCCCCACAGCGGGCCCGCCTGTCCCCTTTCACACCCCGCTCGGCTTGGCCGCAGCGGGGTTTTTTTGTGGGTTTAGCGAGACGCGGCTTCCTGCATCAACGCTTCAATCGCCCCGGCCTCCACCGGCACGCCGCGCGTCAGCAGTTCGCTGCCATCCTGCGTCACCACGGCGTCGTCCTCGATGCGGATGCCCAGGTGGTGGAAGGCCTCGGGCACGCTGGGAGCGGGCCGGATGTACAGACCGGGCTCGATGGTGAGCGCCATGCCGGCGCGCAGGATGCGGCTGGGGCGGTCGACGAGTAGCTCGCCCGATAAGGGATCGCGCCGCTCGCTGGTCTGGCTTTGTTCGGCGGGCTCGACATAGCTGCCGCAGTCGTGCACGTCCATGCCGATCCAGTGGCCGGTGCGGTGCATGTAGAAGGGGAAATAGGCGCGGGTGGCGACCACGTCCTCGGCGCTTGCGTATTGAATGCGGTTCAGAATTTTCAGGTCGAGCAAACCTTGCGCCAGCACCACGACTGCCGCGTCGTGCGGGTCGGTAAAGCGTGCGCCGGGGCGGGTGGCGGCAATGGCTGCTTCCTGGCTGGCCAGCACCACGTCGTAGAGCGCGCGTTGCGGGCCGGTGAACTTGCCGTTGGCCGGGAAGGTGCGCGTGATGTCGCTCGCATAGCCGTGCAGTTCGCAGGCGGCATCGATCACCACCAGGTCGCCGCTTTGCACCGGCGCGCGGTCGGCGCGGTAGTGCAGCACGCAGGCGTTGGCGCCAGCGGCGACGATGGAGCCGTAGGCGGGCGACTCGGCGCCGCTTTGGCGGAACTCGTGCAGCAGCTCGGCCTCCAGGTGGAATTCGCGCAGGTCTTCGCCAGCGGCCAGCATGCGTGCCGAACGCTGCATGGCGCGAATGTGGGCGCGCGCGCTGATGGCACCGGCGCTCCGCATCAGGCCAATTTCGTGCGCGTCTTTCACCAGGCGCATTTCGTCGAGCAGCAGGCACAGGTCCCCCTGCTGCTGCGGGCACAGCGCGCCGTAGCGCACGCGCTCGCGCACCTTGGCGAGCCAGCCTTCGACGCGCGCGGCCAGGCCGTCATGCGTGGCGAACGGGAACCACACGCGCTCGCGGTTTTCCAGCAAGCGGGGCAGGCGCGCATCAAGCTCGCCCACGGGCAGCGCCGTGTCCATCCCTAGCGCAGCCACGGCAGCGTCGGGGCCCAGGCGGTAGCCGTCCCAGATCTCGCGTTCCAGGTCTTTGGGCTGGCAGAACAGGGTGCTTTGGCCGTCAGCGGTCAGTACCAGCCAGGCATGGGGTTCGGTAAAGCCCGTGAGGTAATAAAAGTAGCTGTCGTGGCGGTAGGGGAAGTCGCTGTCGCGGTTGCGCTGGCGCTCGGGCGCGGTCGGCACAATGGCCACGCCGCCAGGGCCGAGCTGGGC
>JBATPF010000191.1:0-1740 GCA_049291355.1 Giesbergeria sp. | reverse complement strand
AGCGCCTCGGCGCAACCCGCGATCACGCCATCCGCATCCAGGCCCAAGATGGCCGCCATCGCGCCGGCACCGACCGGAACGGCTTCCTGCATCGCCGCAGCCCGAAAGCGGACCAGGGGCGCCGCCTGTGCCAACGTCAACACGCCTGAGGCCACCAGCGCGGCGTACTCACCCAGGGAGTGCCCCGCCACCACGGCCGGTTCAGCCCCCCCCTCGGCACGCCAGACGCGGTAGGCGGCAACACCCGCCACCAGCATGACGGGCTGGGTGTTGGTGGTCAGCGCCAGCGCTTCCTTGGGGCCATCGTGAATCAAACGTCCCAGATCCTCGCCGAGCGCTTCAGAGGCCTCGGCCAGCGCGGCGGCCACGGCAGGATGGTCGCCCCAGGCGTCGAGCATGCCGACAGCCTGCGATCCCTGGCCTGGAAAGACAAACGCAAATGAATTCATGCCACCTCGAAAAATACCAATAAAAACAGGCTCTAGCGCTTATGCAGAAAGCGCTAGCAGCTACATTTTAAGGAGTACCGAGCCCCAGGTAAAACCGCCGCCCACGCCTTCGAGCAACACGGTTTCCCCCGCCTTGACCTGGCCCGAGCGTACGGCGTGGTCCAGCGCGAGCGGAATCGACGCGGCCGAGGTGTTGCCATGCTGGTCCACCGTGACCACGACCTTGTCCATGGACAGGTGGAGTTTGCGCGCCGTGCTTTGCATGATGCGGATGTTGGCCTGGTGCGGAATCATCCAGTCGATCTGGTTTGCCTCGATGCCGGCTTTTTCCAGCGTGGCGCGGGCGGATTTCTCTAGAAGCCCTACAGCCAGTTTAAATACAGCTTGACCGTCCATCTTGAGGAAGGGATCGCCGCTGGCCACGCCGCCCGAAACATGGCCTGGCACGCACAGAATGCCCACATGCTTGCCGTCGGCATGCAAGTCGGTGGCCAGAATGCCGGGCGTCTCCGACGCCTCCAGCACCACGGCGCCGGCGCCGTCGCCAAACAGCACGCAAGTGGTGCGGTCACGAAAATCGAGCAGGCGACTGAAGATCTCGGAGCCCACCACCAGGGCGCAGCGCGCATTGCCGGCGCGAATCATGGCGTCGGCCACGCTTACGCCATAGACAAAACCGGTGCACACGGCCTGCAGGTCAAACGCTGGGCAGCCGTTCGCGCCCAGCTTGTTCTGCAAAATGCAGGCCGTCGAGGGGAACACCATGTCCGGCGTCGACGTGGCCACAATGATGAGGTCAATCTCGCTCGCGTCGCGCCCCGCCGCCTTGAGCGCGTGGCGCGCGGCTTCGAGCGCCATGTCGCTGCAATGGACATCCTCGGCGGCAAAATGCCGGGCCTGGATGCCGGTGCGCTCCACGATCCATTGGTCAGAGGTTTCTACAGCGCCAGCGGCCAGTTGGGCGACCAGATCGGCGTTGGTGACTCGGCGCGGCGGCAGGTAACTGCCGGTGCCGGTGATGCGGGAATAGGAATTCATCAAGCGGTTACTGCGTCGTGGCGGTGCTGCGCTCGGCGGGGGCCACGCTCAGCAGAGGCGCGGCGCTGTCGATGCGCTTGCGTACACGGTCAAGAAGGTTGTTTCGGGCTGCATCATACGCGCGGGCCAAAGCCAGTTCGAAGGCCAGTTCATCGGCCGAACCATGGCTTTTGAAGACCAATCCGCGCAGGCCCAGAAGCGCCGCGCCGTTGTAGCGCCGGTAGTCCATGCGCTTCATCAAGGCCGCGAGCAC
>JBATPF010000190.1:0-2876 GCA_049291355.1 Giesbergeria sp. | reverse complement strand
GAGCGGCGGCCAGCGCGCCGGCGGGTGGCGCGAGCGCTGCGGCGCCTGCTGCAGACTCCTCCAGCGCCGCCAAGCGCTAAGAGGCGGGCAATATGGCGAAATTCTTTATCGACCGGCCCATCTTTGCGTGGGTGATCGCACTGTTCATCATGGTGCTCGGTGGCGTGGCCATCACACAGTTGCCGATTGCCCAGTACCCGCCGGTGGCGCCGCCGTCCATCGTCGTGTCTGCCGCGTATCCGGGCGCCTCCGCGCAGACGCTGGAAGACAGCGTGCTGTCCGTCATCGAGCGCGAAATGAACGGCTCGCCGGGCCTCATTTACATGGAGTCGGTGTCACAAGCCAACGGCACGGGCACCATCACGCTGAGCTTCGAACCTGGCACCAACGCCGACCTGGCGCAGGTGGACGTGCAAAACCGCCTCTCGCGTGCCACACCGCGCCTGCCTGCCGCGGTGACGCAGCAGGGCGTGCGCGTGGACAAGGCGCGCAGCAACTTCTTGTTGTTCGCCATGCTGTCGTCCGATTCGCCCGACTGGGACCCGGTGGCGCTGGGCGACTATACGTCGCGCAACATCGTGCCCGAACTGCAGCGTTTGCCCGGCATCGGCCAAGCGCAGTTGTTCGGCACCGAGCGCGCCATGCGCGTGTGGATCGACCCTAATAAATTGCTCGGTTTCAACCTGAGCAGCTCGGATGTGGTGGCCGCCATTCGCGCGCAGAACGTCCAGGTGTCTGCCGGCGAGATTGGCAGCCTGCCCAACGTCGCCGGCCAAGGCATTTCGGCCACCGTGGTGGTCAACGGCCAGCTGGGCAGCGTGGAAGAGTTCGGCGGCATCACCCTGCGCGCCAATGCCGATGGCAGCACGGTGCGCTTGCGCGACGTGGCGCGCATCGAGCTGGGGGGCCAGTCGTATGCCACGTCGGCCCGCCTGAACGGCAAGCCCTCGGTGGGCGTCGGCCTGCAGCTCTCGCCGTCCGGCAACGCCTTGGCGGCGGCCAAAACGGTGCGCGCCAAGATGACCGAGCTGGAGCGCTTTTTCCCGCAGGGGATGAAATGGTCCATTCCTTACGACAGCTCGCGCTTTGTGCAAATCTCCATCACTCAGGTGGCCGTGACGCTGGCCGAAGCCGTCGGCCTGGTGTTCTTGGTGATGTTCTTGTTTCTGCAAAACCTGCGCTACACCATCATTCCCACCATCGTCGTTCCGGTGGCGCTGCTGGGCACGTTTGCCACACTGCTGGCGCTGGGCTTTTCCATCAACGTGCTGACCATGTTCGGCATGGTGCTGGTGATTGGCATCGTGGTGGACGACGCCATCGTGGTGGTGGAAAACGTCGAGCGCATCATGAGCGAGGAGGGCCTGCCGCCGCTCGAAGCGACGCGCAAGGCCATGGGCCAAATTTCCGGCGCCATCATCGGCGTCACGGTGGTGCTGGTGTCGGTGTTCACGCCGCTGGCGTTTTTTGCCGGCTCTGTGGGCAACATTTACCGCCAGTTCGCTGCGGTGATGGTGGCGTCGATTGCGTTTTCGGCGTTCCTGGCGCTCTCGCTCACGCCGGCGCTCTGCGCCACGCTGCTCAAGCAGGTGGAAGCGGGCCACCACCACGCCAAGGGCGGCTTCTTTGGTTGGTTCAACCGGGGCTTCTCTCGCACTACGCACGGCTATGAAGGCGTGGTGGCGCGCGTGCTGCGCCGCGCGCCACGTACGCTCATCCTGTACCTGGCGATTGGCGCGGCAGCGGCAGTGGTGTATACGCGCCTTCCCACGTCCTTCCTGCCCAACGAAGACCAGGGCACCATGCTGGTGAACGTGCAGCTGCCCCCGGGCGCCACCCTGGGCCGCACCCAGGCCGTGATGGAGCAGGTCGAAGGCTTCATGCTCAAGCAGCCCGAAGTGCAAAGCATGGTGAGCGTGCTGGGTTTCAGCTTCTCAGGCCAGGGACAGAACGCGGCGCTGGCCTTCATCACCTTGACCGATTGGGACAAGCGCAAAGAGCCCGGCAGCTCCGCCGAGGGGATTGCCGGCCGGGCATTTGGCGCGCTTTCGGGCATCCGCGACGCGTTCATTTTCCCTCTCAGCCCACCGCCGATCCCCGAACTCGGGGCGGCCTCGGGCTTCAGCTTCCGCCTGCAGGACCGTGGGGGGCTTGGGCACGACGCGCTGCTCGCTGCGCGCAATCAGTTGCTTGGCATGGCGTCGCAAAGCAAATTGCTCAGCCAGGTGCGACCCGACGGACTGGAAGACGCACCGCAACTGCAGATCGACATTGACCGCGCCCGCGCCAGCGCGCTGGGCGTGCCATACGACGCCATCAGCAGCGCCATCTCCACGGCGCTCGGCTCGGCCTATGTGAACGACTTTCCGAATGCCGGCCGGCTGCAGCGCGTGGTGGTGCAGGCCGATGCGCCGGCCCGCATGCAGCCCGACGACCTGCTCGCGCTCAATGTGCTGAACGCACAGGGCAAGGCGGTGCCGTTTTCTGCCTTTGCCACGACGCACTGGGTGGCGGGCGCCATGCAGACCGTGCGCTACAACGGCTATCCGGCGATGCGCATCAGCGGCTCGGCGGCGCCCGGTCAGAGCACTGGCGCGGCGATGGCAGAGATGGAACGCCTCGCCAGCCAGTTGCCCGCCGGTTTCGGCTACGAGTGGACCGGGCAGTCGCGCGAAGAAAAGTTGGCTGGCTCCCAGGCGATCATCGTGTATGCCTTCTCCATCCTGGCGGTGTTTCTGTGCCTCGCGGCGCTGTACGAGAGCTGGACCATTCCGCTGGCGGTCATCCTGGTGGTGCCGCTGGGCGTTCTGGGCGTGCTGCTCGCCACGCTGCTGCGCGGCTACGCGAACGACGTCTACTTCCAGGTGGGGCTGGTG
>JBATPF010000189.1:0-2534 GCA_049291355.1 Giesbergeria sp. | reverse complement strand
GCCGAAATTGTCGAGCCTGCCGACATGCCCCCCCATGTGGTCAGCATGCACTCCACGGTGAAATTCTCTATTCATGAGACCGGCAAAGACTTCTGCCTTACGCTCGTTTACCCGCGCGACGCCGGGAGCACCGAGAACGCCATTTCAATTTTTGCGCCCGTGGGCAGCGCCTTGCTGGGGCTTTCCGTGGGCGACGAGCTCGGTTGGCCGGTGCCCGGTGGCGGCAACATGACGGTGCGCGTGGCCGAAGTGATGTACCAGCCCGAACGCGCGGGCGACCTGCATCGCTGAGGGGCGATGCTATCTGGGTGGCGGCGCGCGTGAACCTCATGACTTCAAACGACCCCGGTGAATCCGAGACGCTGGTGCGTATCGACGCCCACGGCGCTGCGGAACCTTTCGACCCCCACTCCACCAGCGCGTTTCAGCGGCGCATGGATCGCGCGCCTGCTTGGTTTTGCTCGTTTCTTGCTGGAAACACCCGAGAAAAAACGCGTTTTCGCACCGAACTGGCAACCATGCGGGGCTCCGTGGTCTGGCTCATCCGCCAGCGTCGGCAAGGCGCTTGGACCGTCACCGAACGGGCCCATCTGCGCGAAGTAATGCGCTCCGCCTCCTCAGTGAGTCCCTATCTGATCATCTGGGTGGTGCCCGGATCGATGCTGCTCTTGCCATTTCTGGCCTGGTTCATGGACCGACGCCGCAGGCGACCCAAGCGGGCCTGAAGCGAACGGATGCCACGCGACTACCACACTTTGCAAAACCTGTATTGATACTCAAATAATAGTAATTTGTATAATTCAATCGTGCTTTACAACCTGATTTACAGGTAATCGACTCTCTTGGCTGCGCTGCTTTCAGCAACAGCCTTTCTCTCAAGCACGCTGATGGCGTGCTTTTTTGTTTCTGCCGATTTGCAGCGAAGTGTTGGCCTGCGTGCCTGCGCTGCTCCCGGGTTCGCTCCGCGCGAATGGCTCCGGGCATGGCAGATCCTCCTGCGGCCACGCACAGCGTGCATTGACCGCCCCCTGATCCCACCAGCGCCCCTCTGCTTGGTGCGGACACCGTTACAAGGAAATCCATTCCATGGCCAAGCAGATCTCCATCGAGCACGCCTTCAAGGTGTTTGGTGATGCCCCCGAAGCCGCCCTCGCCCTGGTGCGCGAGGGACACAGCAAGAACGAAATCCTGGCGCGCACCGGACAATCCATCGGCGTGTTTGACGCGCATTTCGACATCGGCGCAGGCGAAATCTTCGTTGTTATGGGCTTGTCCGGTTCGGGCAAATCGACGCTGGTGCGCATGCTCAACCGCCTGATTGAGCCCACGGCCGGGCGAATTTTGGTCGACGGCGTCGACATGGCCAAGCTGTCCGACACCGAATTGCGCGCCCTGCGCCGCAAGGACATCAGCATGGTGTTCCAGTCGTTTGCCCTGATGCCGCACATGACAGTGCTGGACAACACCGCGCTGGGTCTGGAACTGGCCGGCGTGGCGCGCGCCGAGCGCCAAAGCCAGGCAGCGCAGGCACTGGAACTGGTGGGCCTGGCCGGTTGGGGCGCAAGCTACCCCGACGAGCTGTCGGGTGGCATGCAGCAGCGCGTGGGATTGGCGCGCGCGCTGGCGTCCGATCCCTCCATCTTGCTGATGGACGAGGCGTTTTCAGCCCTCGACCCCATCATTCGCACCGAAATGCAGAGTGAGCTGATGCGACTGCAGGAGATCCGCCGCCGCACCATCGTCTTCATCTCGCACGACCTCGACGAAGCCATGCGCATTGGTGACCGCATTGCCATCATGAAAGACGGCCACGTCGTGCAGGTCGGCACGCCCGATGAAATCCTGCGCGCGCCCGCCAACGACTACGTACGCAGCTTTGTGCGCGGGGTCGACGCGGCCGCCGTGTTCAAGGCTGGCGACATCGTGCGCAAGCCGCTCACCATCGTCTCCGAGCACTCCGACCGGGGCTCGCGCGCCGCGCTCAAGCTCATCGAAAACGACGACCGCGACTTTGCCTACATCGTCAGCTCCAAGGGCCGCTACCTGGGCACCGTGTCTGCCGAATCGCTGCGCAATGCGCTGGACGGCCACCAGGGACCGCTCGGCCTGCAGCACGCCTACCTCTCGGGCCTGGAACCGATTGCATCAGACGCTCCTGTGGCCGACCTGTTTGGCCAAGTTGCGCATGCCCCCTGCGCCGTACCCGTGCTGAATGGCGACGGCCGCCTGGCTGGCGTGATCAGCAAGACCACGCTGCTCAAGTTTCTCGACCGGGACACCCCGCACATCGAAGCGCCGGCCGGCCCCGCCACGCAAGCCGCAGCTCTGGCTGCCTGAAAGACACGCCATGACCGACACCACCCTCCATCCACTGATCGCCCAGGCGGCGCCCGCAGAGACCAACCCCTGGTCCAGCAGCAGCGACGCCGCCGCCGCTGCGCCATCGCCCTGGGATACCGCCGCGACTCCGACCACCGATGCTTTTGCGCCAGCCGGCACCGACGCCTGGGGCACCGCCACGGCCAGCCCCGACC
>JBATPF010000188.1:0-2092 GCA_049291355.1 Giesbergeria sp. | reverse complement strand
GTGCTGCACCGCCTTTTCGGGGTCCAGCAAGGCGTGCAGCGAGCGCGCCGCGCCTTCGCCGGCGAAGTCGATGGCACGCACCGTGAGTCCGGCGAGTGGCTTGATGAGTGCGTCCGAGAGCCAATCTTCAGCGCCCGCTGCAGAGGTGCGGCGCTTGCGCTTGGGCGGCTCGGAGCCGCCATCGACCAGCGACATGACGACGGAAATCAGTGCGATGCCATCGGCAATGCAATGGTGGATGCGCACAATGAGCGCGCTGCCTGGCGCGCCGTCCTCGCCGACGAAATCTTCCACCAGGTAGAAGTGCCACAGTGGCCGGCGGGCGTCCAGTGGCTGGGTGGCCAGGCGGCCTACGGCGTCGGCCAGCGCCTGTTGGTGGCTCTGGCCATGTTGGCGTTTGAGCGTGAGTGGCTCGACGTGCGCGGCAATGTCGAAATGGTCGTCTTCCACCCAGGTGGCGCCGGCGGCGTCTTCAACCACGCGCTGGCGAAAGCGCGGGTACTGCGTCAGGCGTTGGCCGGCGCGCTCGCGCAACTGCGCCAGCGTAATGCCGGGCGAGACGGCCCAGACGCCGTTAATCAGCATCAGGTTGCTTGGGCAGTCCATGCGCAGCCAGGCGGTATCGACCTTGCTCATGCGCTCGCCCGAGAGCCCCAGCATGCCGCTGGCGGCGCGGCGCACGTTCTTTTCGACACTGCGTGCGGCTTCAAGTGCCAGTGCGCCCGGGGGCGTGTGGAGCAACGGGGCCGGCGCAGGCGCTGGGGCGCTGCGCGATGTCGTGGCGGCGGGGCGGGATGCAGTGCGGGAGGCAGTGCGGGAAGTGGTGCGAGTCACCATGGTGATGGGCTTCCTTGGTAGGAATGAAAAGTGTGCGCGTGCGCAAGCGCCGGGTTGAAGGGGGCTATTGTCGCGTGCAGGCCATAAGATATGCACAAGATACGCGGGCAAGCCGCTCTGCGGTCCCCGTTCTTTCCCCAACCCCGTACCCTAAGGAGCCCTGATATGTCCGACCTCAACGAGCGCTTTGACGCCGCCGTGGCCCAGTCCAAGAACCTGAGCGAGCGCCCTGACAACGTCACGCTGCTGCAGATTTACGCGCTGTACAAGCAGGCCAGCGCCGGCGACAACGCCGAAAAAAAACCCAGCTTCTCCGACATGGTGGGCCGCGCCAAATGGGATGCCTGGAACAAGCTCAAAGGCACGGAGCAGGATGCTGCACGCCAGCAGTACATCGACCTGATCGCGTCGCTCAGCTGAGCCCGTCCCGAGGTCGGTAACGCCGCTATGGCCTAATAGCGGTTTTCCCACTTTTCTACCGAGAGTCGCCATGGGCAACAAGATCGTCACCGAAGCAGACCGCAAATTCACCCCCCAACCCAAGCCACTGTCAGGCACGAGCGTGCCCACCAGCGGCCGCGGCCAGCGCGTGAGCCTGGAACGTGGCGTTGCCACGCGCAGCAAAAAGAACCCCGGCAAGCGCTCCAAAAAGGGCGGCTGAGCCGCGCTGGGTTGTGGCCCCAGGGCCACATGTGCAAAAAAGCCTCGCAATTGCGAGGCTTTTTTGTTGCGCTTACGCCGGCTTCTTGGCGGCTGATTTGCGCTTGCGCGCCGGTGCGGCGGCCATCATCTTGTCGAGCTGTTCGATCAGCTCGGTTTCAATGCGCTCCTTGAACGCGCTGACCAGGAAACCGAGCTGGGCGTGGAAGTCCAGCGCGTCGGGCAGTACCTCCAGCGTGCCCTTGATGCCTGAGCGCGTGAAGTAGAGCGTGTCCTGCTCTTCGCCCTCCTCGTAGGTGCAGTCCATGTCGAACTTTTCCTCGGCTTTCTCGGCCCATTGCAGTGCAATCTTGCGCGCGGCGGGAAGGCCCAGCTGGTGCTGGCGGTGGATGCGGATATCAGACACGGGGAGGCTCTTTCGCAGCAGGGGTGGACGGCGCAATCAGGGCCCGCAGCGCAGCGTGGCGCTGATCGGCGTTCTGTTGGGCCAAGGCTTTCACGGCATCATAGAACTGTGGCCAATTGCGTGCCGATTGTTCAAACAGCGTTTCAAAGGCTGGCACCCATTCGTCATACGCTGCCTGTGCGCCAAAGC
>JBATPF010000187.1:0-4638 GCA_049291355.1 Giesbergeria sp. | reverse complement strand
GGCCCGCCCAGTGGCTTTGCCACAGGAGCGCGGCGGCGCGCACGGCGGGGTGCTCGCGCGCCATCGTTTCAAACCGGCGGCGCGCACCGCCGCGCAGCGTACCGAGCGCATAGCTGGCCGCCAGTTTTTGCAGCAACTCGGGGTGGTGGTGGAGGTTCATGGCGGGCTCAGGCGTAGCGGGCCATGCAGCCGCGCAATTGCTCCAGGCCGCGCCGGATCCAGGTTTTCACCGTGCCCAGCGGCAAGGCCAGCTGCTGCGCCAGTTCGCTGTGGCTCAGGTCGCGCAGATAAGCCAGGCTGACCACCTCGCGCTGCTTGGCTTCCAGGCGCTGCAGGCAGGTGTGCAGGGCCGTGGCCTGTTCGCTGGCATCGGCCGCGTCCATAGGGTCCGGGGCGTCGCTCTCCAGGGCCTGGCCCAGGCTGTCGTCCAGTTCCTGGGTGCGGTCGGCGCGCGAACTGGCGTGCTTGCGCAGGGCGTCGAGCGCACGGCTGCGCACGATGACGCCGAGCCACGCCAGCGGCGGGCTGAGCGAGAGGCGGTAGTCGCCCGCAGCGCGCCACACAGTGAGAAAGCTCTCTTGCAGCACGTCCTCGGCCGCGTCGCGCCGGCGCAGGACGCGCATCGCCAGGCCAAAAAGCCGCGGCGAGGTCAGGTCGTAGAGCGCGCGCAACGCGGTTTCGTCGCGCTGGGCAATGCGGTCGATCAGCGTGACCAGCTCGGCGTCGGAGGAAGGCAGGGACATGCATGGATTGTGGTGGAGGAAGGCAATTCTTGCTTTCCGTATACGCACCACGCCGCCGACTGGATTCACCGGGTTGCCAACAGTCGCCAGAACCCCCGATTAGGTTCCGGCCCCGAGGCTCAGATCACGGCTTGGGGTAGGTGCCCGGCAGCAGGATGCTTTCGTCCACCGTGTCAATGTCGGTGCGGCCGCAGAAGGCCATGGTCAGGTCGAGCTCGCGGCGGATGATTTCCAGCGCACGCGTCACGCCCAGCTCGCCGTACGCGCCCAGGCCGTACAAAAAGCTGCGCCCGATCATGGTGCCGCGTGCGCCCAGGGCGCGGGCCTTGAGCACGTCTTGCCCGCTGCGGATGCCGCCGTCCATCCACACCTCGATGTCTTTGCCCACCGCTTGCGCAATGGCCGGCAGCGCCGCAATCGACGAAGGCGCGCCGTCAAGCTGGCGGCCACCGTGGTTGCTGACGATGAGCGCGTCGGCGCCGCTGTTGGCGGCCAGGCGGGCGTCTTCGGCGTCCATGATGCCCTTCAAGATCAGCTTGCCGCCCCAGCGCTTTTTGATCCACTCAACATCGCCCCAGTTGAGCTCGGGGTCGAATTGTTCGGCCGTCCACGAGGCCAGCGACGACATGTCTCCCACGCCCTTGGCGTGGCCGACGATGTTGCCAAAGCTGCGCCGCTTGGTGCCCAGCATGCCCAGGCACCAGCGCGGCTTGGTCGCCAGGTTGATCATGTTGGCCAGCGTCGGTTTGGGCGGCGACGAGAGTCCGTTTTTGATGTCTTTGTGGCGCTGGCCGAGGATTTGCAAATCGAGCGTGAGCTGCAGCGCGCTGCAGCCGGCCGCCTTGGCGCGATCGATCAGGCGCTCGATGTAGTCGCGGTCGCGCATCACATACAACTGGAACCAGAAGCCTGGCCCGGCGTGCTCGGCCACATCCTCAATCGAGCAGATGCTCATGGTCGAGAGCGTGAAGGGCACGCCAAAGTCGCGCGCTGCACGCGCCGCCAGAATTTCGCCGTCCGCGTGCTGCATGCCGGTCAGGCCGGTGGGGGCGATGGCCACGGGCATGGCAACGTCCTGGCCGACCATGGTGCTGCGTGTGCTGCGACCGGTCATGTTCACTGCCACCCGCTGGCGTAGTTTGATGGACTGGAAGTCGTCGATGTTGGCGCGGTAGGTGCTTTCGGTCCACGAGCCCGAGTCGCAGTAGTCGTAGAACATGCGCGGCACGCGGCGCTTATAGACGCGGTGCAGGTCTTCGATGCAGGTCATGGTGGAAAGATCGCTCACGCTGGTCTCCTGGCGGGGTTTCTGGGTGCTGCCAATCGTAGGGGGATGGCGCGGCGCGCACCATCAAAATTATTTGCATGGTGCCGGAGTAAATTTAAATCTGGCGTACCGAGAAAGCACAAAACTCCAAACAAAAATGGCCTGTAGCGCTTATTTCATAAGCGCTTACAGCTATCTATTTAATAGTGTTTCAAGCGTCGGGCGAAGCTTAGTCCGGCGAAACCGGAAGCGCCACAATTTCGGGCTCTACCTCCGGCCCCACATAGCAGCGCACCTGCATGCGCCCCCCGCGCTTGGCGGCATACAGCGCCGCGTCGGCGTGGCGGGCCAGCTCGTCGTAATCACTGCCATGCTGCGGGAACAGCGCCAGCCCGGCGCTCAGGCCCACTGTCAGCGCTCTGCCCTGGACAACAAAAGGCTCCTGGCACACGCCCAAGACCTTGGCGGCGATGGCGCTCACCTGCCGCGGGCCGTCCAGCCCGGGAAGCAGCAGCACGAATTCGTCCCCACCCTGCCGGCACACGGTGTCGGACTGGCGCATGGCGGCCACCAGGCGGCGCGCAAACTGCACCAAGAGCTGGTCGCCCGCGTCGTGGCCCAGGGTGTCGTTGACCTGCTTGAACCCATCCAGGTCAAGGTACATCACGCCCAGGCCCTTGGCTTCGCGCCGCGCCAACGCCAGCGCGTGCTGCGCACGGTCCTGCAAGAGCACGCGGTTGGGCAGGTCGGTCAGGGCGTCGTACTGCGCCAGGTGCGCCATGCGCTCGGCCATGGCCATGGTTTCGGTCACGTCGTGCAGCACCATGACGGCGCCGGTGAGATGCTGCTCGCGGTCGACGATGGGGCAGGCCGACTCCTCCACCTCAAAGCGCTGGCCGTCCTTGCGGTGCAACACCACGCCACGCGTCGGGCCGCAGGCCGCCTGCGTGGCCAGCGCCACGCGCAGCGGGCTGGGCTGGGTCTGCTGGCCATTGGCGAGGTACAGCGGCGCGACCTCGTCCACGTCGCAGCCGGCGGCGTCAAAGGCCTGCCAGCCGGTCATGCGCTGGGCCACCGGGTTGAGGTAGGTGACGCGGCCTTGGGCGTCGGAGCAGACCACGGCATCGCCAATTGACTGCAGCGTCAGGCGCATGAGCTCTTTTTCCTGGAAAAGCTCCTCCTCCATGCGCTTGCGCACGGTGATGTCGGTAATTTGCACAAAAAACCCCTGCACCGGCCCGTGGTCGCCTTCGCGGTCGGGCGTATAGGAAATTACGCTGTGTCGCACCTGCCCCGAGGCGTCAGTGAGGGTCCGCTCAAACAATTGCGGATGGCCTTGCAATGCCTGCTCAACATAAGGGCGGACGAAGGCGTAGCTCTCCTGCCCCAGTACTTCCCGGGCCGTAAGGCCGCGCAGGGCTTCGGCCGTACGTCCATACTGGGCGCTGCTGGTTTTGTTGACAAAGCGGTTGCGCTGATCGCTGTCCCAGTAACTGACCATGGAGGGCAGGTTGTCCAAAATGGTGTGCAGGTAGTGCTCGGCCTGCTGCAACTGGCTTGTCACCTTCTGGCGCTGCTGTAGTTCGCGCACAAAGAGCACGGCCAGCCCCAAGCAGGCCAGCATCAGCAGCAGGGCAAAACCGCCCAACAGCGCGGCATTGCGGCGCCAGCTGGCCAGGATTTCATCCGTTGACTGCCCGATGGTGACCACCAGCGGGAAGTCGCCCACCTGCTGGAAGGCGTACAGGCGCTCCACACCATCGATCACGGCCCGATTGGTGAAGGTGCCGCTGGGACTGGCGGTAATGCGGGCAAGGTTTTCCGAGCCTGCAACGCTGCGCCCAACGTCCCCTGCCTCCTGTGGCTGACGCGCGATCAAGGCGCCATTGGAGTGGTAGAGGTTCAGCCTGCTTTGCGGCCCGATCTGGACGGCAGCAAACAGCGCGTGGAAATACTCGAGCCGGATGGAGCCCACCACGACACCACCAAAGCTGCCGTCCTGCTTGAACCAAGCGCGGCTGACTGGCAAGGACCCCCGGCCGGTCAGCCGCGATTGAATCGGTTTGCCAATGAATAGGCCCTGGTGCACCCCCGACTGGAACGCTTGGAAATAGTCGCGATCGGAGAAATCGACCACATCGGATACGAACTCGCCAGAATCAAACATCCTCTGCCCTTGCGCGTCCAGCACCAACACAGCCGACAGGCCGTCCGCCCGCAGCGAGTGGTCGAACAACACGCGGTTGCGCAAGTCGGGGTCCAGGGCCATGACCTGTGGGTTCGCCAGGTCTTTTGCCAGGCCCTGCAACGACGGATCGAGGTTCTTGAGCAGCGTGGCTATGGACTGCTGCAGCGTGTAGGCCAGATTGGTACCCGTGCGCTCGGCATGCTGCCATGCGTAGTTGCGCATGGACCAGATCGTTTGCGCAAACAAGGCGCCAATGCCCAGCGACACCAACACGGCCAGCAAGATCAGGCGACGGAAAGCAGGTGGACGCACAAAATGGCCTGATAGAAATAGTACGAATTCCAATATTACAGCCCGCACCCCTCGTGCGGCTTAGGGAACGCCCAGCGTGGACACGCCCGGGGTGGAGGCGCCCGGCGTGGCGACGCCCGGCGTGGCGA
>JBATPF010000186.1:0-3735 GCA_049291355.1 Giesbergeria sp. | reverse complement strand
CGTCATGTTCTGCAATCACCGCGTCACCCAAGTCAACTTGGCCTGTTTAGACCTCGCGAAGTAAGGTGGCCATGTGTTTACTATGTCCCGGTACACCTGTTTCGTATGTCTCCGGTCCATACAGGCGGACGAAAAAAAGAGCCCCGCGATGGGCGGGGCTCTTTGCTAAGACGGGGAGATCAGGCCACCCGTTTTACTTCTTCTCTCCTTGAATGGCTTCCTGAGCGGCCTTGAGCGGATCTTCCTGCACATCAGGCTGGCTGACTGGTGGTTCGCCAGGAGCGGGCGGCGGCGCGGCGGCATCCAGTCCGTCGAGATTGTGCATCTGCGATTCCATTTGTATGCGAATCTTGTCCAGGTCATAGACCTCCTTCTTGTCGAGGCCGCTGGAGACAATGCCGGGGAAGAAGATGATGAGTCCCACCATGACCACCTGGATCAGCACGAAGGGCACGGCACCCCAATAAATGTGCATGGTGGTGATCGGCTGAATCAGCTTCTTGGTGACGCGGTCGGTGTAAGCAATGGCTGGCGCAACGCTGCGCAGATAGAACAGCGCGAATCCGAACGGTGGGTGCATGAACGAGGTCTGCATGTTCACGGCCAGCAAAATACCGAACCAGATCAGGTCGATGCCCAACTTGTCCGCAACCGGCGCCAGCAGTGGCACCACGATAAAGGAGAGCTCAAAGAAGTCCAGGAAGAACGCCAGGAAGAAAATCATGACGTTGACCAGAATGAGGAAGCCAATCTGTCCACCCGGCAAGCCGGTGAGCAGGTGTTCCACCCAGCGCTGGCCGTCCACCCCCTGGAACACCAGGCTGAAAATGGTGGAACCGACCAAAATGAACACCACGAAAGTGGACAGTCGTGTGGTCGAAATCAAACCCTGCTTGAGCAGTTTGAAGCTCAGGCGGCCGCGCACCGAGGCCATGATGATTGCTCCCAGCGCGCCCATGGCACCGCCTTCGGTGGGTGTCGCGACCCCGAGGAAGATGGTGCCGAGCACCAGGAAAATCAGCAAGAGCGGCGGAATCAGCACAAAGGTTACGCGCTCGGCCATGCGTGAGAGCAACCCCAGGCGCGTAATTTTGTTGAACATCGCCAGCACAAATGCCAGCCCAACGCCCACGCACATGGACACCACAATGGTTTCGTCTCTGGCAACCTTGGTCACCTCTTCACCCGTCCACCAGGTGTGTACGTCGGCAATGTGCTGCGCAAAGTACAGCGATGCGCCCACCGAAACGATGGTCAACAGAAGCAGCGACGGCAGGCCGCTCTTGCCGTTGTCTTCGCGGATCGTCCGCGCTTCGATAGGCAGCGCTGGCGCCCAGTTCGGCTTGAAGATCGCCAGCAAAATCACATAGCTGGTGTACATGCCCACAAGCATGAAGCCGGGGATGAACGCGCCCTTGTACATGTCGCCCACACTGCGTCCGAGCTGGTCGGCAAGAATAATGAGCACCAGCGAGGGCGGAATGATTTGCGCAAGCGTGCCCGACGCCGCAATGATGCCGGTGGCAAGACGCCGGTCGTAGCCATAGCGCAGCATGATCGGCAGTGAGATCAAGCCCATCGAAATCACGGAGGCGGCAACGACGCCGGTGGTAGCAGCCAGCAGAGCGCCAACGAACACCACGGCGAGTGCCAACCCGCCCCGAACCGGGCCAAAGAGCTGGCCAATGGTTTCCAGCAAATCTTCTGCCATGCCGCTGCGCTCAAGAATGAGGCCCATCAGCGTGAAGAAGGGAATGGCCAGCAGCGTATCGTTCTGCATGATGCCGTAGATGCGCAGCGGCAGTGCTTGCAAGAGCGCTTCGGGCAACATGCCCAACTCGATGCCGACGAAGCCAAAGAAAAGGCCGCAGGCGCCCAGGCTGAAGGCCACGGGAAAGCCCATCAGCAGAAACAAGATCAGCCCCGCGAACATGATCGGGGCCATATTGGAGGTAATGAATTCCATGAATGTGTCTCCGCTCAGTCGGCTTGGGTGGCTTGCTTGCCAGTGCCTTTGGCGGCTTCGGCCAGGCGGCGGATGGATTCGGCCAATTCTTCCTCGGCTGTCTTCTCGTCAGATTTGACGGTCGGATCAGGAATCAGGCCCTTGAGGAAAGCGATGCGCTTGATGAGTTCCGACCAACCCTGCAGCAGCAGCAGCGCAAAACCGAGCGGCATCATCAGATAGACAGGCCAGCGAATCAGGCCGCCGGCGTTGCTGGACATTTCGCCAGACGCCAGCGCTTGCAGGAAGAAAGGGATGCCGAACCACAGGATCGCCGCGCACATCGGCGTGAGAAACATCACGAAGCCAACTACGTCAAGCCAGATCTGCGTGCGCTTGGAGAACCGGCTGGAGACCACGTCCACCCGCACGTGCTCCCGGTGCAGCAGCGTGTAGCCTGCGGCGAGCAGAAAGGCAGCGGCAAACAGATACCACTGGATTTCAAGAAAGCCGTTGGAGCTGTAATTGAAGATCTTGCGCACCGCGGCGTTGAGCCCGCTGATTACCGTGGACGCGAGAATGAGCCAGATGACGGCCAGGCCGACGCGCTCATTGAGCCAGTCGATGCCTCTGGATAGTTTGAGTAATGCCTGCATGAAGTCTCCAAGAATGCGGGGATGGACTGGCGGTTTGCTGCAGACAGGCGCAGCGCCGTGCTGTAACTATTTGAACGGTTGCGATTCTACGAAGTACTGTAGGCGCAGGCTGACAGCAGCGTGACGGTGTATTCCCTAGGCTCCGCGAGCGACTGTTGCTACCGAAAGCATAGCTATAAGGGTTAACGCGTAGAGCGAAAATCCCGCTTTTTCGCTGAAAACTTCCCCCATGGCTGCGCTGCGCGCATCGCCAGCAACATGGCCGGCAGCGGCGCTTGCGTGCTGACCGACCGCAGCACTTGGCGCAACTTGAAGAACCGCGCAGACCTGGGCAGGTTGGTGGAAGGCGAGCAGCGCTTGTCCAACCAGTAGGCGAAAGACGCGCGGAAGTTCGTCGACTGGATGACTTCCACCTTCGGCCAGCCCACGCCTGCCAACGACCCGATCAACGGCCAGCAACGGTTTTTTCCAAACACAGACAAGTCGGCTGACGCATGCGTGCATTCAAAAAACTCAGTATTTTTGGCCACTAGCGCAAACAACCAGGGCGTTTGCAGCTATCTTTAAGATAGCAAAGCACTCAGTCCAGAAGCGCCACGCCTTTGACTTGCGCGAACAGCGTGCGGCCTGGCGCGATGCCCAGCAGGTGCACCGAACGCTGCGTGATGCGCGCCAGCAGTCGCGCGCCGCCAGCGTCCAGGGCCACCATCCACTGGCCGGGGCTGTCTTCGCGCAAACCGGTCACGGTGGCGGGCACGATGTTCAAAATGCTGGTACCGCTCTGGCGCGCGAGCGTCAGGCTGACGTCGCGCGCCTGGATGCGCACGCGCAGCCGCTGGCCCACGGGGCGGGCTGCGGTGCTGGTCACGTGCAATTCGCCGCCGGAAAAGGCCAGCGTGGACAAATGCTCTGCGCTGTCGTGCCGCAGCAGCGTGCCTTCGACGATGGTGGCTGCGGCATCGCCCTGGGCCAGCGGCAGGTCGAGGCGGGCGATCAAATCTTCGGCGCTGCCGCTGGCGCGCACGCGGCCGGCGTCCAGCAAGACCATGTGCGTCGCCAGGCGCGCGACTTCATCCAAGGCGTGGCTCACATACAGCACAGGAATCGCCAGCGTGCGCTGCAGGGCCTCAAGGT
>JBATPF010000185.1:0-3578 GCA_049291355.1 Giesbergeria sp. | reverse complement strand
TGTCATTAGCGATATCGGTGAAGCGTGGGGAAGCAAAAGATTTTCCGTATCAGATAGAAATGGAAATGTTTGGCGTTTTTGATGCCAACGGTTTTCCCGAAGAAAAGCGCGTGCCGTTAGTTCTAGTCAACGGCGCATCTCTGCTCTACAGCGCTATGCGAGAAATGCTTCTGGCGACCACCCAACGGTGCTTGCACGGGCCTGTGATGTTGCCGTCGGTTCACTTTACGCGGCTCGAAAAGGACTATCTTGCAGAGCAAACCAAAACGTCTACGGAGATAGTCGGTACGGGTTGAGTTGCTTAGACAGATCAACTATTTCCAACATTGATTCGTTACGTGTACTCTTACCCTTGCTCTTCACGCCGCCTTGGCGATCAGTGCTTAGCCGGCTTGGGCACGTTCTGCGAGGCGATAACCAATGCCTTGATTCACCTCGATTACCAGCGCTTAGGTGATGTGCATATGCGGTTGACGGACGACACTCCAGTGGAGAGTAACCCCGACGGCTTTGCAGATGGGGAGGCCCTGGCCAACCTGCTGGTGACAGAGCCCCGCCCACGAAACCGTGCATTGGCCGATGCCATGAAGCGCATTGGCGTGGTGGAGCGCTCGGGCCGGGGGGTGGACACCATTTACCGGGGCATGCTGAAGTTTGGCCGATCGGCCCCGGACTACAGCCGCACCGATGCGCAGAACGTGGTGCTTCGCTTGCCCACCGAGCCAGCCGACCTGGAGTTTCGCCGCCTGGTGGTGGACGAGGAGCGCCGCCGCAATGCCGCGTTGCCCATTGATTCGCTGATTGCCCTGGGGGCTCTGCGTGAGCTCAAGCGGTTGACGGCAGAAGAATTGGCCGAGCGCATCCAGCGCGATGCGGCATCCGCCAAACGCACGCTGGAGGCTCTGACTGAGGCTGGATTTGTCGAAGCCCATGGCGCCACGCGCGGGCGCACCTACATGCTGTCGGCCGCTGTGTATGGCGCGGTGGCAGACAAGGCGGCCTATACGCGGCAGGCGGGTTTTGCGCCGATTCAGCACGAACAGATGGTGCTGAGCTATGTGCGCCAGCACGGGCGCATCAAGCGGGCCGAGGCGATGGAGCTGTGCCGGTTGAGCGAGGGGCAGGTCAAGAATCTGCTCAAACGCATGAGCAGCACGGGAGCGCTCGTTTTGCATGGCGCCGGTGCGGCCGCGCACTACCGGATCGGATCATCGGATCGGGTGGTATCGGATGAAATCGGATGAAATCGGATCACGCATCCGATTCCCCATGAACCCTCTGCAACGCGCACTGATTGAAAAGGCCGGCCACGACAATGGCTTTGAGTATGTGCTGCCCGGCGATGCCCAGCACGCAGCGTTGGCGTCGGCCATGCACCCGACGCGGGTGCGTGTGACGGTGACGGGGCTGGGTTTTGAGGCGGCTATCGCCAATGAGTCTGCCACGCTTGCGCAAGAGCTAGCGCGCACCTTTACTGAAAATCACTTTGGCCCCGGTACTTTCGCCCTGCCCTCCGAAGCGCAGCTGGCCCGCTGGCTGCGCCGCGCGGCCGCGCTGTCGCAAGCCTTGCCCAATCAGGCGGTCACAGCATTTGAGCAGCAGGTGCAAGCCGAATTGGCCGAACTGCCAGCAACCGCCGCCCACAACACCGAGGTGCTGCGCATGGTGCGCCAGCGTGTGGGCCAGCAGGCCTACCGCCAGGCCATGCTCAACTATTGGGGTGGCGCCTGTGCCGTAACGGGCCTAGCCTTGCCGCAAGCCCTGCGCGCCAGCCACGCCAAGCCCTGGGCCAACTGCGAGACCGATGCCGAGCGACTGGACGTTTTCAACGGGTTTTTGCTGTCCGCCAACCTGGACGCGCTGTTCGACCAGTTCCTCATCAGCTTTGATGCAACGGGGGCCATTCTCATTTCTGAAGCTATCGATAGCGGCACCCAGACACTGCTCGGAATTTCGCCCACCATGCGCCTGCGCTGGGTAGCCGAGGCGCACCGGCCTTACCTTGCGCACCATCGGGAGCGAGCTTTTGGCTAAGGCGACTGGAACTGGATGTACCTGTCTGTACTAGAAGGGAAATTGCATGACGATGGTTCGTGGAGTTCGCATTCTGGCTACGCCCTGCTGTGGCGCGCAATATGCATTTCCCAACTACATGTCGATGAACTTTTCGGCATATGAATACTGGACGGACGGCTGGCGCGACGGCTCTCTCATGCCCAACGACGCAGGCCTTCGCCGCTGCCAGTGCGGGCAATTCATACTCCTGAAAGACCTGGTCCAGGTCGGTACGGCCGATGCATCCAACCTCCCGAGCATTGACCGTGTCTCTGCCCAACAGCTGCCCGAGTGCATTGCAAGCGCCACCAGTGAGGATGTTGAGGTTGCAGCCCGTTTTGAGTATTGGCACCACCTCAACCACAGCTACCGCGACCGCTACCGCCGGCACAGGGCTGTAGAGGAAGCAGCCACAGAAGCCGCATGGAAAGCGGCCAACCCCGACAACAGTTCGTCATGGTACAAGCTGCGCAGGGGCAAGTCACCGACGTATTGCAGGCCCGCAAACAGCCCATTCACCTGCCCGCCATTCGAGCCAACGCCAGAGCAACTGGAAAACATGGTGCGCCTAAGCGAGATCCTGGCCCGCCGGAGCGTTGCATCACAAAGCAGCACCATCCACCTTGCCGAGCTGTATCGAGAGCAGGGGCGCTTTGAAGAAGCCCAGTTGGCGATGGATGCCCTGGAGAAGAGCCAGGTCGATGTCACCCGCAAGCTGATTTCAACGCTGATCCAAGAGAAGAATGCGGCACCGATCCGCTATCGGATGTGATGGAAAGCGACACGTTCTCGGAGCCAGATCAATTGCAGTTCCACATGTCCCCAGCGCGATGGCACGTTCGTCCATTCGGCCCGGTCATGAAATCTGGCCCAGCCTTGTGATAAACGCCCCCTTGGTTGTCGTAGCAGAACCCAGGGTCGCAATGCGTAATGTTGGACGGTCGGACAATGACCTTGGGCGGCTCTTGCATCAGCTCAGTCTTCGAGCCACAACTTGCGTTGACTTTTGCAATGGCCGCATTCGTGCGAAGGCGCTTTTCGTCTTGTGGGACGGTACGGATCTTCGCGACGAACTCAAGCTCCTTCTGCGCCTCCTGACATGCGCGCGACGACGCAAGGTTCTGTTGCGCTGGCGCCGTATTTACAGAACGCGTCTGACGCTGCTGTTCAAACATCTGTCTGTTGCGTTCGGCGTCCTGCGCGCGGTACTTGCGCTCATTGGATTCAGCGGCTTGCAACCGCTCTTGCAGAATTTCTTCTCGCGATTTCTGCCGCTCGATCAGTTGCCCCGTCTGGTTCGAGGCGCATGGCGCATCGGAATAAATCGTTTTGCCTGCAGCATCCTTGCAGCGGTGAACCTGTGCGTTAACGGCCAAGCTCGTCCCGGCAAAGGCTAGGCAAGCAATGACGGATATCCAGCGCATACGAGTTCCTCCCTACTGTTTTTTACATTCTGCCGCAGGTGGAGCTACTGTCGGTTGAATAGTCGGCTTACGACATACCGCAAGGTGGAAGCTGCAGGC
>JBATPF010000184.1:0-8549 GCA_049291355.1 Giesbergeria sp. | reverse complement strand
GTAAAAAATGGACCGCTGCGGCCGATTTGCAGCCGACGATTTCCAAGTCCGACAGCCTCCTCTAGCAAGCACGCATCCCGCCGGTCTGCCTCACAGCGCCGGCGGTTTTCTTTTGGTGGTTCACGGGTCCAAGATGTCCAAAGACAAAACGGCTTTCGTATGTTCGGACTGCGGTGGAACGAGTCCACGGTGGTTGGGAAAATGTCCGCAATGCGGCGCCTGGAATACGCTTAGCGAGACCGTGGTCGAGCCCCAGGGTGCGCGCAACCGCTATGCAAGCACGTCGCGCCCGGCTTTGAATGCGGCGCAGGCCGTAGCGCCGCTATCGTCGATCGAGGCCAGTGACTTCGAGCGCACTCCAACGGGACTGGACGAACTTGACCGCGTCCTTGGGGGCGGCATGGTCGAGGGGGCCGTGGTCCTGATCGGCGGCGACCCCGGCATCGGCAAGTCGACGCTGCTCTTGCAGGCGCTGGACGCCTTGCAGCGATCAGGCCTGTCCACGCTGTACGTCACCGGCGAAGAAAGTGGCGCCCAGGTGGCCCTGCGTTCGCGCAGATTGGGCTTGGACCACAGCATGGTCCAGGTCCTGGCCGAGACGCAGCTCGAGAAGATCATCGCCACCATCGAGCAGACCCAACCTGCGATCGCAGTCATCGATTCGATTCAGACCATGTATTCGGAGGCGCTCAGCTCGGCACCCGGCTCCGTGGCCCAGGTGCGCGAATGCGCAGCGCATCTGACCCGCTTGGCCAAAGCAACCGGGGTCGCGATCATCCTGGTGGGTCACGTCACCAAGGAAGGGGCGCTCGCCGGCCCCCGTGTGCTGGAGCACATGGTCGACACGGTGCTGTACTTTGAGGGCGACACGCATTCGAGCTTCCGACTGGTGCGTGCCATCAAGAATCGTTTTGGCGCCGTCAATGAGATCGGTGTCTTCGCCATGACCGAGCGTGGCCTCAAAGGAGTGAGCAATCCCAGCGCGATTTTCCTGAGCCAGCACAGCGAGCCGGTTCCCGGCAGCTGCGTGCTGGTCACGCTGGAAGGCACCCGCCCGATGCTGGTGGAAATCCAGGCGCTGGTCGACGGTGGCGGGCCCAGCCCGCGGCGGCTCTCTGTCGGTCTGGACCGTGATCGGCTGGCGATGCTGCTGGCCGTGCTGCACCGCCACGCAGGCGTGGCATGCGCGGACCAGGACGTGTTCGTCAACGCCGTGGGCGGGGTGCGCATCAGCGAACCGGCAGCGGATCTGGCCGTGATGCTGGCCATCACCTCCAGCCTGCGCGCCCGGGCAATGCCCAAAGGTTTCCTCGCCTTTGGCGAGGTGGGTCTGGCGGGCGAGGTGCGCCCTGCGCCGCGTGGGCAGGAGCGCCTTCGCGAGGCCGCCAAGCTGGGCTTCTCGGTGGCCATCGTGCCCAAGGCCAACGTACCCAAAAAACCCATCGAAGGGCTGACGATTCATGCGGTTGAACGCATCGAGCAGGCCATGGATCTGGTGCGCGAATTGCAATGATCGAAAGTGTGGCTGACGTGAGGTCCTTCACGCTCGGTTACCTGTGCTGGTGGCGGAGCTCCTGGAGGGCGCCGTAAAATCTCGGGTTCTGCGAACCCAGCAAATCCAAAGGACCCCCATGAGCCCCGTAGTTCCCTCGATGGCCGATCGTGACGGCAAGATATGGATGGACGGCCAGATGGTCGATTGGCGCGACGCCAAGATTCATGTGCTCTCGCACACCTTGCATTACGGCTGTGGTGCCTTTGAAGGCGTTCGCGCCTATAAGACGGCCGATGGCACGGCCATCTTCCGGCTCGAAGAGCACACCGAACGCCTCTTCAACAGCGCCAAAATTCTGCGCATGAAAATTCCTTTCACCAAGGAAGAGGTGAACGAGGCGCAGAAGGCGGTGGTGCGTGAAAACAAGCTTGAATCGTGCTACCTGCGCCCATTGACCTGGATCGGCTCGCAAAAGCTGGGCGTATCGCCCAAAGGCAATCAAATTCATTTGATGGTGGCTGCCTGGGCCTGGGGCGCCTACCTGGGCGAAGAAGGCATGAAGCGTGGTATCCGCGTCAAGACCAGCAGCTACACCCGCCACCACGTCAACATCACCATGACGCAGGCCAAGGCGGTGAGCAACTACACCAACTCGATTCTGGCGAACATGGAAGCACTGGACGACGGCTACGACGAGGCGCTGCTGCTCGACAGCTCTGGTTTTGTGTCCGAGGGCGCGGGGGAAAACATTTTCGTCGTCAAAAATGGCGTCATCTACACGCCCGATCTCTCGGCCGGTGCGCTCAACGGCATCACGCGCAATACCGTGCTGCACATTGCCAAGGACCTGGGGCTCGAAGTGGTGCAAAAGCGCATCACCCGAGACGAGGTCTATATCTCTGATGAGGCGTTTTTTACCGGCACGGCCGCCGAAGTGACGCCGATCCGCGAACTGGACCGCATTGAACTGGGCGCCGGCGAGCGCGGGCCCATTACGGAAAAAGTGCAATCGGCGTTTTTCGACATCGTAAACGGCCGCAATCCCAAATATGCCCACTGGCTCAGCAAGGTGTGACCCATGAAACAAGCTGTCATCGAACTGCTGGCGAGCGAGCTCAACCCTGAGGGCGGGGCGTATTGCCCCAACCCCAAAGCGGGCATGCAATTGTGGAACGCCCATCCCAAGGTCTACCTCGACGTGGCCCATGCGGGCATGGCCAAGTGCCCTTATTGCGGCACCGAGTACCGGCTCAAGGCAGGAGAAACCCTGAGCGCTGGACACTGAGAAAGTAGCTGTACGCGCATGCAGCGTGCAGCTACCCACCCTGCCGGCATCGCCTGCGTGCCATGCGGCCCTAGCGAGGCGCCTTCCAGTTTTCCGCGAGTCACTCCCTTTTGATCTCAAACCTTGCGCCCGCGCAGCCTCACTCCTGGCCGGAGCGCCTCTCCAGCGTGGCGGCCTTTGCGGTCCCGGGTCTGGCGCTGTGGCTGCCATCGGGCTATTCCTATGGCGCCGTCTTGCTGCTGCTCGGGACCTTGCTCACGCTGAATCGCTGGCCGCGTCGGCAGCACGAAGCGTTCACCTGGTGGTTCGCTGCCAGCATGCTGGCCATGGCCGTGGTGTGGGCGGCGCAGGCCGATCCGGCAGAGCATTTTGGTCGCGCTGATCGCCCCGCCAAATTCATCCTCGGCGCTGCGTGCCTGCTTTTTGTCACTTGCTATCCGCCCCGGCCACGGGCCCTGCTTGCCGGGCTCGCGGTCGGTAGCCTGGGCGCGGGTGGGCTGGCGCTGTGGCAGATGTACGGACTGCACGCCGAGCGTGCCTGGGGGCACACCAATGCCATCCAGTACGGCAATCTTGCGCTGTGCCTGGCGACCATGCTGGCCCTGTATACGGGCGCTTTGTGGCGTCAGCTGCGGGCATCCGCTCGCGTCCTTTGCATTCTTGGGGTGCTTGCAGGACTCGACGCCTCGGTGCTTTCGCAGTCGCGCGGTGGTTGGCTGGCCTTGCTGCTCTCCCTGCCTTTGGCATTGGCCTGGTTGTTCCTGCGCCGACGCGAGACTTTCCGCGCGGTCGGCCTGGGTGTGGCGGCCATTGTCATCGTCCTGGTGGTCTTGAATGGCGGCGTGCTGATGGAGCGCGTCGAGCGCATGGAGCACGAAATCCAGACCTACGACCAACATGGCGAAGCAGGAAATTCCGTGGGGCAAAGGCTTGAACACTGGCGTTTCGCATGGGATATCGCGCGCGAGCGGCCACTGCTGGGCTGGGGTTTTGCGGGCTACATGGCGGAAAAGGCGGCCCGGGTGGCGGCGGGTCGCTACCATCCTTCGATCGTCGAATACAAGTTTGTTCACAACGAATTGCTCGACCAGTGGGTCAAACTGGGCATCATGGGGCCTGCCATGCTGCTTTTGTTCTATGCCTTGCCTCTGGCCATGTTTCTACCCAAGAGGGTACGCATGAAAAATTACGAGCGTGACGCCGAACTGGGCGCCCACGCGCTGGCGCTGCGTCTGTGTGGCACCTGTATCCCGGTGCTCTATATCGGCTTCGGCCTGACGCAGGTCTTTTTTGCGCACAACAGCGGCATCATGTTCTATCTGTTCATGCTCATGCTGCTGTGGGCCGCGCTGCGGTCTGTGGAGCGGCAACTCGATGCCTTGCCTCCTCGCACGTTGGTTTCTGACACTCTGGCCCAATGAGCACCGTGCCTCCAGAACTGCCGCGCGTACTGCATTTCGTCACCGGTGGTTTTTCCGGTGCCACGCAGGTGGCCGTGGATCTGGTGCGGGCGCATGGTGAGAGCGGGCTGTTTGACTCCTTGCTGGTGCTGCGGCGCAAGCGCCAGACGGATCCGGTGCGCATCGCCGCCCTGCGTGCGCAAGGCCTGGCGGTAGAGGTGGTCCCAGGCTGGTCCCATGCTGCCACCATTTGGCAGTTGGTGCGCCTGTGTCGCAAATTTCGGCCCGATCTGCTGGTGGCGCACGGATTCAGCGAGCACCTTTGGGGGCGCTATGCCGGGCTGATCGCGCGCGTGCCGCGCCTGGTACAGGTCGAGCACAACTCGCGCGAACGCTATACGCGCTGGCGCCAGGCACAGATGCTTTGGCTGGCGCGCCGCACGCAGGCCATCGTGGGCGTCTCGCAAGGCGTGCGCGAGGCGCTGCTGGCCCGTGGCGTGGATCCCTCGAAGACGCTGGCCATCCCCAACGGCGTCCGGCTTGAGCCCTACGCGCAAGCGGACGGGCACCCTTTTCTGATGCGCGAGCCGGGCATTGTCATGGCCGCCCGGTTTGCACGGCAAAAAGACCACGCGAGCCTGCTGCATGCGCTGGCCTTGCTGCGCCAACGTGGACGGACGCCGACGTTGCTGCTTGCGGGTGGCGGAAAGGCCAGCGCCCTTCGGCAGGCCAAAAACCTGTGCAGCCAACTCGGTCTGCAGTCTCAAGTTCGATTTCTTGGGCATTGCAAAGACGTCCCTGGTTTGCTCATGTCGCAGCAGATCTGTGTGCTGTCCACGCACTACGAAGGCATGCCGCTGTCGTTGATCGAAGGAATGGCCGCCGGTTGCGCGGTGGTGGGCAGCCGGGTGCCGGGGGTACGCGAGGTGCTGCAGCATGAGTGCAACGGACTGCTGGTGGACGAAGGCGATCCCAAGGCCCTGGCCGATGCGCTGGAGCGCCTGCTGGCGCGGCCACAGGAGGCGGCCGAGATGGCCGCCCAAGGGCAGCGCGATGCGCGGGAACGCCATGGGCTGGCGCTGATGCTGTCGCGCTACGAAGCCCTCTTTCTTCGATTGTTGGGACAAGGGCCTGGCGAGCAAGGGTTCGCATGAACGTCGTCGCAGAACCCATCAAAGCGACGCCCTGGCTCAGTGTGCTGGTACCCGCGTACAACGCGGCCGCTTACCTCGGCGAGTGTGTGGAATCGGTGCTGGCTCAGGGCATCGAGGGGGTTGAACTGGTGGTGGTGGACGATTGCTCCAATGATGCGTCGGCGGCAATTCTGACGCAGCTCGCCACCCGTTGGCCGATGGGCTTTCGCGTGCAGCGCCATGCGCGCAATCGGGGATTGAGCTCGGCGCGCAACACCCTGCTGGAAGCGGCGCGCGGCGAATACCTGTGGTTTTTGGATGCCGATGACAAGCTGCTGCCGGGAGCCCTTGGTGAACTGCGCGACATCGTCCGGACCAACGCGCCCGACCTGGTGTTGTGTGACTTCGAGGTTTTGCGCGAGCGCCGCCAGATCAAGCACTGGCTGCGCGGAGAGCACCACCGCAAGTCGTTCGCGGGCGCGCCCGGCCCATTGCATGGCGACACGGCGCAGTTGCTGAGCGGCATGCTGCTGGCCGGGCAGCTGCACGCCTGGTCCAAAGTGTCCCGGCGCACGCTGTGGGATTCGGGGCTGCGCTTTCCCCCAGGCCAGTACTTCGAGGACATGGCCACCATGAGCCTGCTGGCGCTGGCGGCAGATTCGAGCTACTACGTGCCTCGCCCGTGGGTGGCCTACCGGCAGCACGAGCACAGCATTCTGGCCAATGCCAACTGGCAGAAGGCGCAAGACCAGTCGCGCGCCCTCGTTCCCTTGCGCGAGGCGCTGCGCTTGCATGCCAGTGCGCGGTCTCCAGAGCTGCGCCTTGCCCTGGCGCACCAGAGTGCCCGCAACCTCATGGGCGCGATGCGCTATCTGGATTCGCAATCGAGCGCGCTCGCATTCGCCGGGCCTTTGCCGGCGCTGGCCGACCAACTGCGGCAGAATTTTCGCGAGTCATCTCCCTTGACTGAGCAGGAACTCGCAAGCGCCTATCTGCGGCGCGGCTGGCTTTTGCGGCGCCAGAAATTCCTGCGCTGGTTTGGCGCCTTCCGTGCATGACGCACGCTGCCCTGCCCTGGCGTGACCGCGCCGAGTTGTGGCTCGCAGGGGGACTCAAGCGCTATTTCCAATGGTTTGCGCGCACGGCAGAACCCGGAGTCGACACTGCCGCGCAGGAATACCTCTTTGGCTCCCGCAGGCCCGATGAGCGTGATCGCGCGCACAACGCGCGGGCGATTCCGCCGATTGTCTGGGCCTACTGGAGCGGCGCGGCTGCGCCCCCACTCATTGCGCGCTGCTTTGCCAACTGGCGCCAGTTCAATCCCCATTTCAGCATCCGGGTGCTGGACGATGACAGTGTGCGCAACTACCTGGGCGAACTGCCTGAGGCGCTGGAGCATGCCAGTGCCACGCTGCGTGCCGACTGGATTCGTCTCGAACTGCTGCGCCGCCATGGTGGCATCTGGCTCGATGCCAGCACCGTGTTGACGGCGCCGCTCGACTGGGTGTTGTTGCAGCAGCAGCAAAGCGGCAGCGATCTCTTCGCCTACTACCTCGATCGCTACACCACGGACGCGCAGTTTCCCATCGTGGAAAACTGGTTTCTTGCAGCCCCGCCGCAAAGTGCCCTGGTGGCCGATCTGCAGCACGAATTCACCCACACCGTGTTGCCGCTGGGCGGTGCAGGCTATGTGGCGTATCTGCAGCGGCTGGGCAACTACGAACAGCTGCGCCAGGGCATTGACCTGCCCAACTACCTCAGCATGCATCTGGCCCTGCAGCGCGTGCTGCGCAGCGGCGCAAGCTACCGCCTGTCACTGCGCCGCGCGGAAGATGGCCCCTTCCTCTATCATGCGCTGGGCCAATGGGGGCGCACTGCCTTAAAGATCCGCTTGCTGTTCCTGCGTGCGGCGAGCGCGCCGCCGCCGCTGATCAAATTGCGCAAGCCCGATCGCAAACGCCTGGACCTGTACCTGGAGCGCGGTTTGTACCTGCCTGAGAGCACCTTCGGGCGCTATCTGTGTCCGCCGCCAACGCCATGAGCCGACGCCGAAAAACCAAAATCGAGAAGTGGTTTTCCTTCAACCGGTATCGCCGGCGCTTCGGCGCGCAGGCGCTGGCCGCCGGCCTGCTGGGCGAGGACACCGAGGCGCTCAAAAACACTTTGGTTGCCGGCGATGCAGCCGAATACGCTTATGGCTCACTGCCGGATTTGCAGGCGCACCTGCAGCGCTTGCGCCAGGAATTCATCGGGCAACCCGAACTGCTCTATCACCATGCGGCGCTCATCGTGCTGATACGGCGCGAGGCGACGGTTGAGAAGAATTTCGCGCGCTTCAAGCAGCTTTGGCTTTCCGAACAGGCTTTTTTGTCGGAGCATCTGGACCTGCGCTGGCTGGTGGCTGCCTGCGATACCTTCATTGACCACGATCCCGACGCCGGCCTTCGGGCCACCCTGATGAACGCGGTGCTGCTGGTCAATACCATCAAACTGCAGGAAACCGAGCGCTTCCTGCAGGCTGCAGCCGAGTCAGCCGACCGGCCCGAATCCGTCGCTGCGCTGCAGGCGGGCCGCGTTGGCTTGCTGGATGGTCTGTCGGCCTTCGTCGTCGGCACCGACGACACCCTGCGCAACATGCGTTGGCGTATGGAAAAGCTTTGCGCGCTGCATCCTCTCGCGGCCATTGCCATGGTGGTCTTCGATCGCCTGCAGCAAGCGCCGAACGACAACGTTTACTCGCGCTTTCGACAGCGCCATACGCGGGACCGCACGCGCTGGTGGTAGTGCACCGCAGCCTTTGGTGCGGGTCTGGCTTCAGCCGCCAAGCGCCGCTTGGGCCTGCGCGTGCAGGCGTTTGACAAGTGCACCGGCTTCGGGGAGGTCGTGCACCAGGCCGATGGCTTCGCCCACGGTAGCGTGTGCCCTGGAATAGTCGCCTGCTTGTACCCCGGCGTCGTAGCTCGCCCGGGCTGCCTCGGGCGCAGCGCGCAGCGCGTCCACGCGGCCCTCCCAGCTGCGGTGCAGGTCGTTGCGCAGCGCCCGAAAATCATAGGGCGCCGGCCAATGCTTGCGCCGCAGAATGTCAAACACGGCGCTGCGTGCGGTTCCGTCGCCACCGGCGGTCAGTGCTGCCTGCTTGGCGCCGAGAGGTGCCAGGCTCTCTTGCGTGGCCCAGAAGCGTGTGCCCAGCAGCGCGCCGTCGGCGCCCAGGGTCAGGGCGGCCGCCAGGCCCCGGC
>JBATPF010000183.1:0-9492 GCA_049291355.1 Giesbergeria sp. | reverse complement strand
GCCGGGCACCACTCTTGCCATACAGCGGCGAATTCGGGTCCCAATTCTTGTTCTTTTGCGCCTCGGCGCTGTCCTGGTCGCTGCTGCGCGTCGCGCCCTTGTTCAAAAAGGGCACCGGCAACTTGGTGACATAGACGGCAACGCCCAATGCCACGCCCAGGCCAATCAGCAAGCCGACGATTAAGCCAACGATGGTCCCGCCCGTTTGTTTTTTGTTCATATGCTTGCCGTGTTTCACATTCTGCGCGGCGCCGAGACGCCCAGCACCGCCAGCCCATTGTGCAATACCTGGGCCGTGGCGGCGACGAGCGCCAGGCGCGCTGTTTTGACGTGTTCGTCGTCCACCAAAATCCGCTCGGCATCGTAGTAGCTGTGGTAACTCGCGGCCAGGTCACGCAGGTAAAAGGTGACGTCGTGCGGCGCTTCGCCCTCGGTGGCTGCGGTGAGCATCTCGGGGTATTTGGCCAGTTGCAGCATCAGCGCCTGGGCCTGCGTTCCGTCAAGCGGGGACAGATCGGCGCCCGCCAGACCCGCCACTTCGCCGCCCCAGGCCGTTAGCACCGAGCAGATGCGCGCATGCGCGTACTGCACGTAGTACACGGGGTTTTCATTGTTCTGCGCCACCGCCAAGTCGACATCGAAGGTGTATTCGGTATCGGGCTTTCGGCTGAGCAGAAAGAAACGCACCGCGTCCTTGCTGGTCCACTCGATCAGGTCGCGCAGCGTCACGTAGCTGCCGGCGCGCTTGCTGATCTTGACCTCTTCGCCGCCCTTGACCACACGCACCATGGTGTGCAGCACGTAATCGGGGTAGCCCTGCGGAATGCCCACATCGGCCGCCTGCAGGCCGGCGCGCACGCGGGCAATGGTGCCGTGGTGGTCGGTGCCCTGGATGTTGACCACCTTGGTGTAGCCACGCTCCCACTTGGCGATGTGGTAGGCCACGTCGGGCACAAAGTAGGTGTAGGTGCCGTCTTGCTTGCGCATGACACGGTCTTTGTCGTCGCCGTAATCGGTGCTCTTGAGCCACAGCGCGCCGTCCTGTTCGTAGGTTTTGCCGTTGGCGACGAGCTTGTTCACCGTCGCCTCGACGCGGCCGCTGGTGTACAGGCTCGATTCGAGGTAGTACTCGTCAAACTGGAGATTGAAGGCCTGCAGGTCCTTGTCCTGCTCGTGGCGCAGGTAGGCCACCGCAAAGTTGCGGATGGACTCCAGGTCTTCCACATCACCGCTGGCGGTGTATTCACGGTCATCGGCCTTGACCGTTTTCTTTGCGAGAAAGTCGTTGGCGATGTCCTGGATGTAGTCACCGTTGTAGAAGGCCTTGCTCGCGGGATTCTCGGGGTCGATGGGCCAGCAGTCGTCGCCGGGCTTGAAGCCCTTGGCACGCAACTGGGTGCTGTGGGCCAGCGTCTGGATCTGCACGCCGGCGTCGTTGTAATAGAACTCGCGGTGCACGCCAAAGCCCTGGCTGGCAAACAAGTTGCAAATGGCGTCGCCCAGCGCCGCTTGGCGGCCGTGGCCCACATGCAGTGGCCCCGTAGGGTTGGCCGAAACGAACTCCACCAGCACCTTGCGCCCAGTAGGCGGCTGCATGCCGAAATGCGCACCCGAGTCCAGCACCTCCTGCACCACCTGCTGCATGGCGGCGGGCTTCAGACGCACGTTGAGAAAGCCCGGGCCCGCGATGTCCAGCCCATCCACCCAGCGCTCGAAGGCGGGCGTGGCCAGCAGTGCGGCGCGCAGGCGCTCGGCCAGTTCGCGCGGGTTGGCTTTGAGGGGCTTGGCCAGTTGCATGGCGGCGGTGCAGGCATAGTCGCCATGGGCGGCCACTTTGGGCGATTCAAACGCAGCACGCGCGCCTGCGCCGGGCGCAAAGCTCTCAAGCACGTCGGCCAGGGCCGCGAGCAGTTGTTTTTTGGCAGTAAGCATCTGCGGATTTTACGGGGCGCGCCGCCGTGCTTCGCTCAGGCGTATATTGCGCTCGCGGGGTGCTTTGGCCCCGTTTCCCCTCCAACGGAGCCCCAATGAAAAAGCTTCTTGCCCTGACCACTCTTGGATTTGCCTGCGCTTTCGGTACCGCCTGGGCCGCCGACGCCCCCGCGCCTGCGGCCGCAGCACCGGCTGCCGCTGCCAAAGCGCCCACCAAGCAGCAGTCGAAAATGAAGACCTGCAATGCCGACGCCAAAGGCATGAAAGGCGACGAGCGCAAGGCCTTTATGAAGACCTGCTTGAGCAACAAGGCCGAAGCGCCAGCCACCCAGCAAAGCAAAATGAAGACCTGCAACGCCGACGCTGCCGGCAAGAAGGGCGCCGAGCGCAAAGCCTTCATGAGCGAATGCCTGAAGAAATAGGTCCGGCTGCGCAGACAGAAAAAACCCCGCATCGCGGGGTTTTTTCATGCCGCGGCGCGAAATTGCTATCCGCGCGTCAGCACCCCGCGCGCCAGCAGCACGGCCGCGAGCAGCAGCAGGCCGAGCAAGTGGGTTTCAATCATCACCCAGCGGCGTGCGGCGCGCACCTCTTCCGGCGGTGGCAGCTCGCCCGTCGCGATCAGCTTGCGGCGCCAGCGAAGAAAGGAGAACGTGGGTTTGAGCGACATCAGCCCGATCACGATGAAAACCGCGATCTTGAAATGCAGCAGCGGCTGGCTCCAGTACCAGCCGGCTCCCTTGAAGCCCCAAAAGGTGCGCGCCAGACCCGCCAGCAGCACGCACAGCGCGGCAATGCCGTAGATCAGATCGAGCCGCACGAGGCGGTGCACCACGGCGGCGTTCATCCATTCGCTGCGACACATCGCAGCCTCGCTGGCCATGAAGACCACCATGGTGAAGATGGCCACGAGGTGGAAGTAGGCCAGGAACGATTCAAGAATCACGCGGCGACTCCGATTTGCCAGAACTGAGGCTGGCCATAGTGGTGTTTGAGAAATTCGATCCACAGACGCACCCGCAGCGGCAGGTGCTTGCGCTGGGGAAAGACAACGTAGATGCCGTTGGGTGGCGCGGCATAGTCTTCCAGCACGGCCACCAGCTGGCCCGAGGCGATCTCACGCTCGACTTCCCAGGTGCTGCGCCAGGCAATGCCGTGGCCGGAGAGGCACCAGTCGAACAGCACCTGGCCGTCCGAACAATCAAGCGGGCCACGCGGACGCAGGTGCGTCACCTCGCTGCCACCACCCGGCAAAGGCATGCAAAACGCCCAGCCACGCGTTTGCGAGGCCTCGCTCGACAGGGTCAGGCAAGCGTGCTGCGCCAGGTCGGCCGGCTCGGCGGGCGTGCCGTGCTGGGCCAGGTACTGCGGCGTCGCCACGCACAGGCGCCGGTTGTCGGCTACGCGCACGCTGACCAGCGAAGAGTCGGGCAGATCGCCCACGCGCACGGCGCAGTCAAAGCCCTCGCCTGCCAGATCGACCACGCGGTCGCTCAGGTTGAGCGAGATCGTGACTTCGGGGTGCTGGGCGCGAAAACTTGGCACCAGCGGCGCCACATGGCGGCGGCCAAAACCGGCCGGCGCCGTGATGCGCAAATGCCCACTGGCCCTGATGCCGCCCGCCGAGACGCTGGCCTCGGAATTGGCCACGTCGGAGAGCACGCGCTGACAGTCTTCCAGAAAGGCGCTGCCTTCGTGCGTCAGGCTGATGCGGCGCGTGGTGCGCACCAGCAACTTGACGCCCAGGTGCTCTTCCAGGGCGTCGAGGCGCCGCCCCATGATGGCGGGCGCCACGCCCTCCGCCCGCGCCGCCGCAGTCAGGCTGCCGCGCGTGGCGACCGATACGAAAGACTCGAAAGCCTTGAGTTTGTCCATGGATGCCGATTATGGAGACATAGGGTTTGGGTCGGGGCATGTCGGCCGCAAGACCAGCGCGATTACTAGAAATTTGAATGAAAACAGCCTCTAGCGCTTATCCATCATGCGTTTACAGCTACCATAACAATAGCATTTGAGTATTCAATGGACCCAGGCTTGTGCGCCAACCGGTCGATGCGCGCACCTGATCTTTGCAAATAAGTCACTGGTTTTGAACTTTTGAGGCTGTTTATAGTTCAATTGATTTGGAATAAAGTCTCTGCAAGAGGCAGCGGCCGCCCTCGCGGGCTATTCGACCGCCAGGGCGTCCTGCCATCTTCCGATTCTTACCGAGGCCCCCTATGACCGATCGCACCTCTCTCCACGGCCTGCAAGTGGCCACCACGCTCCAGCGCTTCATTGATGAACAGGTGCTTCCCGGTACCGGCGTCGAAAGCGCTGCTTTCTGGAAAGGGTTTGACGCCATCGTGACCGACCTGGCCCCGCGCAACATTGCCTTGCTGGCCGAGCGAGAGCGCCTTCAGGCTGAGCTGGACACCTGGCACAAGGCCAATCCGGGTCCCATCAAGGATATGTTGGCCTACCGCACCTTTCTTGAGCGCATCGGCTACTTGGTGCCCCAGCCGGCCGACGTGAAGGCCACCACGGCCAATGTCGACGACGAGCTGGCGCTCCAAGCCGGCCCGCAGCTTGTGGTGCCCATCCTGAATGCCCGCTACGCGCTCAACGCCGCCAACGCGCGCTGGGGCAGCCTGTACGACGCGCTCTATGGAACCGACGCGGTTCCCGAGACCGATGGCTGTGAAAAGGGCTCCGGCTACAACGCCAAGCGCGGTGCCAAGGTCATTGCCTTCGCCCGCCGTGTGCTCGACGAATCCACCCCGCTGGCCCAGGGCTCGCATGCCGATGCCACGGCCTACCGCATCGAAAACGGCGCACTCGTCGTTGCATTGCAGGGCGGTGCCAGCACCGGCCTCAAGGACCCGGCCCAGCTCACGGGCTACCAGGGCGACGCGGCCCATCCCTCGTCCGTGCTGCTGCAACACAACGGCCTGCATCTCGATATCCGCATCGACCGCAGCACCGCCATCGGCAAAACCGATGCCGCCGGCGTGAGCGACCTGGTGCTGGAAGCCGCGCTTTCGACCATTCTCGACCTCGAAGACTCGGTGGCTGCCGTGGACGCCGAAGACAAGGTGCTGGGCTATAGCAACTGGCTGGGCATCCTCAAGGCAACGCTGACCGAAGAAGTCGCCAAGGGCTGCAAAACCATCACGCGCGGTCTGAACCCCGACCGCGTCTACACGGCGCCGGCCGGCAGCGGCGAGGTGCGCCTGCATGGCCGCTCGCTGATGTTCCTGCGCAACGTCGGCCACCTGATGACCAATCCGGCCATCCTGTGGACCGACAAGCAGGGCCAGGTGCGCGAGATTCCCGAGGGCATTCTGGACGCCGTGGTCACCACCACCATCGCTCTGCACGACCTCCAGGGCCATGGAAAGGACGGCATCCGCAACTCGCGCAAAGGCAGCGTCTACATCGTCAAACCCAAGATGCACGGCCCCACGGAAGTGGGCTTTGCCAGCGAACTGTTCGCCCGCGTCGAGCAGTTGTTGGGCCTGCCGGAAAACACCGTCAAGCTCGGCATCATGGACGAAGAGCGTCGCACCAGCGTGAACTTGAAGGCCTGCATTGCCGCTGCCAGCGCGCGCGTGGCCTTCATCAACACCGGCTTCCTGGACCGCACCGGTGACGAGATGCACAGCGCCATGTACGCCGGCCCCATGATTCGCAAGGGCGACATGAAGACCAGCGCCTGGATCCAGGCCTATGAGAAGAACAATGTGCTAGTCGGCCTTTCGTGCGGTTTGCGCGGCAAGGCGCAGATCGGCAAGGGCATGTGGGCCATGCCCGACCTGATGGCCGCCATGCTGGAGCAAAAGATCGCCCACCCCAAGGCCGGCGCCAACACCGCCTGGGTGCCCAGCCCCACGGGCGCCACGCTGCACGCCCTGCACTACCACCAGGTGCGGGTCAGCGACGTACAAAGGGAGATGGAGAAGATCGACGCCAACGTGGAACGCGACAACCTGCTCACCGGCCTGCTGACCATTCCCGTCAGCGCCAACCCGAACTGGAACGACGCCGAAATCCAGCAGGAGCTTGACAACAACGCCCAGGGCATCCTGGGCTACGTGGTGCGCTGGGTGGACCAGGGCGTGGGCTGCTCCAAAGTGCCCGACATCCACAACGTCGGCCTGATGGAAGACCGTGCGACGCTGCGCATCAGCAGCCAGCACATGGCCAACTGGCTCTTGCACGGCGTGGTGAGCGAAGGCCGCATCCAGGCCACCTTCCAGCGCATGGCAGCGGTGGTGGACCAACAAAACGGCAGTGATCCGCTGTACAAACGCATGGCGGGCCACTTCGACACCAGCATGGCCTACCAGGCCGCCTGCGAACTGGTGTTCAAGGGCAAGGAGCAGCCCAGTGGCTACACCGAACCGCTGCTGCACGCCTGGCGACTCAAGGTGAAAGCGGCGGCCTGAATGTCGTTAGAACCCAATGTTCCCGTGCGGTGCTATTGATTTGATTGCATTAGATCTGCATCAGGTAAGCGCTAGAGGCTGATTTAGATCGAATTTTGGCGTGGCACTGTCTCGGTGCCACGCCATTTTTCTTAAAGCTCTACACTGGCATCTTGCACGCAAATTCCGGCCTGGATCTGCACCCAGCCGGAGGTTCCACTTCACCATGACAACGCCGTTGCCCGAATCTACCGTCGCTTGTGCTGCGCGCTGCCCGCTGTGCGAGCAGGGCAACCGGTGCAGCATGGCAGCGGGGGAAGATGCCGGTCGATGCTGGTGCATGGACACGCCGGTGTCCCCGCTCGCTCTGGCCCGCATTTCGGCCCAAGACCGGCATCAGCGCTGTGTCTGCGCCGCTTGCGTGCAGGCTGCTGTGGCCGACACCTGATTGTTTTTTCAAAGGAATCCCATGCCCACTTACCACGTCGAAATGATGGAAGGCCGCACGGTCGAACAAAAGCGCCGCCTGGTCGAAGAGATCACGCGCGTTTCTGTCGAAATCCTGGGTGGAGCACCGGAATCGGTGGATATCTTGATAACCGACTTCAAGCGAGAGAACTGGGCCACCGGCGGCAAGCTCTGGTCCGAGCGGAGCTAAGCGAGGTCTGAGTGGCCCGCGATTCGAGCAGTCTCCAGGTGCTCAGGGAGCGCCATGGCGAGCGCTACCGCTGGCTTCTTTTGCTGTCTGTCATGGTCGGCACGATGGCGTCGATCATGTCGTCCACGGTGGTCAACGTGGCCATCCCGGATATGAGTCAGCATTTCTCGCTGGGCCAGGGCCGGGCGCAGTGGGTGGCTTCGGGCTTCATGGTGGCAATGACCGCCTCCATGCTCACTACCCCATGGCTGCTGGCGCGCTTTGGCTACCAGATGACCTATGTCGGCTCCATGCTGCTGCTGTTGGCGGGCGGCATCGCGGGCGGTACCGCTGGGAATTTCCCCATGGTTTTGGTGGGGCGCGTCGCTGAGGGCCTTGCGGCGGGCATCGTCCAGCCCATTCCGGCGGTCATCATCCTCTACGCCTTCCAGCCGCACGAGCAGGGGCGTGCCAGCGGTGTCTTCGGCATGGGCGTGGTGCTCGCCCCAGCGCTGGGACCCAGCATCGGTGGCCTGCTGGTCGACTGGTTTGGCTGGCGCTCGATCTTTTTCATGGTCATGCCGTTTTGCCTGGCATCGCTCTGGCTGGCGTTCAAATATGTCCCCAGCACGGCGCCCGGCGGAGTTGCAGCAGGCGGCGAAGGCGAAACCCTGGACTGGCGCGGACTGCTTTTGGGAAGCGTGGGTACGCTTTGCCTGCTCAATGGCTTGGTAGAACTGCACCAAGGCCCGCCAACGCGTGCGCTCGTACTGCTGGGTGGCGCTGCAGCATGCACTGCGTTGTTTATATGGTGGCAGGCTCGGCTGGCCCGCACAGGGCGCCAGCCGTTGATGGATCTGCGCTTGTTCAGCTACCGCCAGTTCACCATGGGGAGCATCGTGGCCTTCATCTACGGAACGGCCTTGTTCGGCTCGACCTACTTGTTGCCGGTCTTCATGCAACTGGGGCTGCAGCTCTCGGCTTCGCTGGTGGGAACGATCTTGCTGCCGGCAGGTATCGTGCTTGCCATCACCATTCCCATCGTGGGCAGACTCGCGGACCGGCAACCGACGCATGTGCTGGTTTCTATCGGCCTTTTCCTGCTGGCGCTGTCGTTTGCCATGATGATGCTGGTGCGGCTCCATTCCGGTTTGTGGATGCTGGTGGCTTTTGCCGTATTGGGACGCATTGGACTCGGCTTCATCCTGCCTTCGCTCAACCTCGGAGCCATGCGGCCGCTGGACAAGGCACTGATTGCTCAGGGCTCCAGTGCGATTGGCTTTCTTCGCATGCTGGGCGGTGCAGCCGGTGTGAGCCTGTGCGGCATCGTGCTTGAATGGCGTGTGGCTGCGCATGGCGCTTCGTTGGCAGCGGGAACATCTAGCCCTGCACGCATTGCTGCTTTTGGGGAAACGTTTCTGATGCTCGCAATGCTCTGCGCCGTGGCGATGCTGGCGGCTTGGCGCTTGCGTGCCGCTACCCCAAAGGTTTAGTACTGCAACGAGCGTAGAAAATCATGTGCCAGCTCCTTGGAATGAACTGCAATACGCCGACCGACGTGCGCTTCAGCTTTTCTGGTTTCGCGCAGCGGGGCGGACGCACGGGGGACCACAGTGATGGCTGGGGAATCGCATTCTTTGAAGGCAAGGGCGTGCGCCACTTTGTCGATCACGAACGCGCTGTCGATTCACCCGTGGCCGAGCTGATTCGGCGCTATCCAATCAAGAGCAGCAATGTCATCGCACATATCCGCAAGGCGACGCAGGGAGTGGTGAGTCTGCAAAATTGCCACCCCTTTGTGCGCGAACTTTGGGGGCGATACTGGGTTTTTGCACACAACGGTGATCTGAAGGACTTTCAGCCGCATCTCCACCGCAGTTTTCAACCGGTAGGAGATACCGACAGCGAGCGGGCGTTTTGCTGGATCATGCAGGAAATCTCCAAATCGCACGCCCAGTTGCCTAGCGTGGCGGAGTTGACACTGACGCTGCGTGAGCTCGCGGCCCGCATCGCGCGCCATGGAACCTTTAATTTTCTACTGTCTAACGGTTTGGCTTTGTGGGCGCATGCTTCGACAGATCTGCACTACATACAGCGCTGCCATCCGTTTGCAGCCGCCCATCTTGCGGACGAGGACTTGTCGGTGGACTTTGCACGCGAAACACAGCCCACCGATCAGGTGGTCGTCATCGTCACTGCGCCACTGACCCGCGATGAATGTTGGCAAGCCTTTGCGCGCCATGAGCTCAAGGTATTTGTCGACGGTGCTGCTTTGACCCTATAGCCGATACCCATGGACTGGCTGAATACGGCAATTCAGCATTGGGCGACTATTTTCTGTATTTACAAAAGCGAAACCCCCTTGAACCGAGAGGATTCAAGGGGGTTTGGCAGGGCTGTAAGAGCCTGACGATGACCTACTTTCACACGGGAACCCGCACTATCATCGGCGCGAAGTCGTTTCACTGTCCTGTTCGGGATGGGAAGGAGTGGGACCAACTTGCTATGGTCGTCAAG
>JBATPF010000182.1:0-13750 GCA_049291355.1 Giesbergeria sp. | reverse complement strand
CGCGATCCGCGATGTGGAGACGTTCCGCGTCACCGCCAAGTCCGATGCCGAACTGGTGCTTGTCGATTCCGCACCGTAGTGCACTGCCGGGGGCCTGGGCCCCGGCAGAACGGATGCCACACACTTGCTCGGAAAATAGAACGTCCCAGGTCGTGTCCCCATTACCATGGAGCATCCCCACTGACCACCGCTGCACGTGAATCTTCCCTGGCTGGCGTCCACCGATGCGTTTCCTCCGGTATCCACGGCCTGGGACGAGTTCTCCCCTGCCCCCGGCTTGCTGGCCGCCGGCGGATCACTCTCGGTTGAACACCTCCGCGCGGCCTACCGCTCAGGCATTTTCCCGTGGTACTCCGATGGCCAGCCCATTCTGTGGTGGTCGCCCAACCCGCGCATGGTGCTTCAGGTCGCGCAGTTTCGCGTGCACCGGTCGCTGCGCCAGACGCTGCAGAGGTTTCGCGCCAATCCGAACTGCGAGATTCGGATCGATCACGATTTCGCCGGTGTCATTCAGGCCTGTGCCCAGGCGCCGCGCGCCGGGCAGCCCGGCACCTGGATCGTTCCAGACATGGTTGAGGCCTACATCCGCCTGCACCAGGCCGGCAGCGCCCACAGCGTGGAGACCTGGGTGGACGGAGAGCGCGTGGGCGGTCTGTACTGCGTGGCCATCGGGCGCGCCGTCTTTGGGGAGTCGATGTTCTCCAGGGTGTCCGACGCCTCAAAGATCGCACTGGCCGCGCTGGTCGCTCTCTGCCGCCGAGAAGGTGTCCGGGCCATCGATTGCCAGCAGAACACGCCCCATCTGGCGCGGCTGGGGGCACGCGAAGTGCCCCGCGCTCCGTTCACCGCACAGGTGGCGCAGGCTTGCGACGAAGAGCCCTTGGTTTGGGAATTCAAGCCTCTATACTGGAGCGAACTGCTGCCCTTTGCGCCCACCGACGCATGACGCACCTCAACGAGCTCCCTTTCCAGACCCTGCAGTTCTACGCGACTGCCCCCTACGCGTGCAGCTACTTGCCAGATCGCCAGGCACGCTCGCAGGTGGCAACGCCCAGCCATCTCGTGCGAAGCGACAACTATTCGGCCCTGGTGGCACAGGGGTTTCGACGCAGCGGAATGTTCACCTACCGCCCCTACTGCGACAGTTGCCGCGCCTGCATTGCCTTGCGGGTACTGGTGGAGCCCTTCAGTCCCAATCGCAGCCAGCGCCGCGCGCAGGTGCGCCACGCCGATCTTCAAGCTCGCGTGCTGCGACCGAGCTTCAGTGCCGAGCACTATCAGCTGTATCTGCGCTACCAGACCGGCCGCCACAGCGGCGGTGGCATGGACCACGACAGCGTGGACCAGTACACGCAGTTTTTGCTACAAAGCCGCGTCAATTCGCGCCTGGTGGAGTTTCGTGATCCAGGCAGCGCACAGACTCCGGGATGCCTGCGGATGGTGGCGATTCTCGACGTGCTCGACGATGGACTCTCAGCGGTCTACACCTTCTACGATCCGCTGCCGGGCAGCCAGTTGGGAACCTATGCCGTGTTGTGGCAAATCGAGCAGGCGCGCGCGCTCGGTCTCTCGCATGTCTATCTGGGATACTGGATCGAGCAAAGCAAAAAGATGCGCTACAAGGCGCGCTTTGTGCCGCATGAGATTCTGGTCGACGAACAGTGGCAGAGAGTGGACCACCGGTCCGATTGATCTACAGACTTTCATTTCACGAAGTAAAATGGCATACCGCACTGCGGAGAAGATTTGCCATGAGAAAAAACCCGGATTCCCCACCCGCCAAACCCAGCGTCCAGGTTCTGGAGCGCATGTTTGCGATCATGGACGTGCTCGCCTCCCGCGCAGACCCTGTCTCGCTCAAAGACGTGAGTGAGCGCACCGGCCTGCATCCGTCTACCGCGCACCGCATACTCAACGACCTGACCATCGGCCGCTTCGTGGATCGGCCAGAGGCCGGCAGCTACCGCTTGGGCATGCGCCTGTTGGAGTTGGGCAATGTGGTCAAGGGGCGGCTGAGCGTACGAGACGCGGCCCTTGCACCCATGCGTGAACTGCATCGACTGACGCAGCAACCGGTGAACCTGAGCATGCGCCAGGGCGACGAAATCATCTACGTCGAGCGCGCATTCAGTGAGCGTTCGGGCATGCAGGTGGTTCGCGCAATCGGCGGACGCGCGCCCCTGCACCTGACATCCACAGGCAAACTGTTTCTGGCGGCCGAAGAAGCTTCACGCGTACGCGCCTACGCGACGCGTACCGGGTTATCAGGACACACCCGCAACAGCCTGACCCGGCTGGTGGACCTGGAACGCGAGCTGGCCCAAGCACGCGAGAGCGGCGTCGCGCACGACAACGAAGAACTGGAACTGGGGGTGCGCTGCATGGCCGCCGGCATTCACGACGACCAGGGCAAGCTGGTGGCTGGACTGTCCATTTCAGCGCCCGCCGATCGGCTGGATGATGCGTGGCTGGCTAAGCTACAGACCACCGTGCGAACGATTTCGTCAGCCCTAGGCTATCTCGGTGAAGACGACACTTTGCACGCCGGTTCGGTGGGCCTGCCGCTGCGCTAAAGCCACCGGCGGACCGGAGTTCTCTCGGGCTTCAGCCTTTGATGGCCTGTCCATGGTGCACGCCAGAAGCCGCGCCGGCACTTGATTCCACCCAATTGCGGACCCGCTCGGCATCGGCAATGCGGCTGAACTTGCCCGTAGAGTCGAGGAACACCATGATGAGCTTGCGCCCCGAGATTTCCGCCTGCATCACGAGGCATCGCCCGGCTTCTGAGATGTAGCCGGTCTTCTGCAGGCCAATATCCCAGTCGGGACTCTTCACGAGGCGATTGGTGTTTCGGTACTGCAGCGTGCGGCGGCCCACCGCCACTTCATAGCCAGGAGACGTGGTGAATTCACGCAGCACGGGATCGGTATGGGCCACGTTGACCAATGCGGCCAGATCCCGGGCGCTGGATTGATTCTGGCTGGACAGCCCGGTGGGCTCGACATAGCGGGTGTCGCCCATTCCCAGCAACCGGGCCTTGAGGTTCATCTGCGTCACGAAGGCAGACAGGCCGCCGGGGTAGGTTCTGCCCAATGCATGGGCTGCACGGTTTTCACTGGACATCAGCGCCAGATGCAGCATTTCGCGGCGACTCAGCGTGGTGCCCACCGCCAACCGCGAACGGCTGTTTTTCTCGGTGTCGACGTCGTCCTCGGAAATCGTGATGGGCTCGTCCATCGGCAGACGGGCCTGGCTGATGATGAGGCCGGTCATTAACTTGGTCAGCGAGGCAATCGGCAGCACCGCGTGATCGTTCTTGCTGAGCAGCACTTCATTCGTATCCTGGTCGATCACCAGCGCGACGCTCGACTTGAGGTCGAGCAGATCGTCACTGGAATGCAGGCCGGCCAATTCGCCAAAGGAAGGCTTCGCACGCACCTCCGCGGCCGCAATGACCGGTTTGCGCGCCGAGGCCGATACCTTGCGCGTGACCCGCGCCTGGGTGGCGTGCTTGCGCAGCGTCACCTTGGAGGCGACGGGCGCGCGCTTGGCGACGGTGACTGTTTTCTTCGACGACGCGTGTTTGCGCTGTGCGGCATCCGCCGCAGGCGCTGCCAGCGCTGCGCCCAGTACCACCACCGAAAAAATCTTGAGAAATGGAGAAAAATTAGCGTGCAGGCGTCGAAAAATCACGACATGTCTCCAAAATGCAACAAACGTGTAGCAGTGTACAGACTAAAAAAAAGACACGCAAGATCAATATCTTGCGTGTTGTTTTGAAGAATCTGCGTGAGATCAAAACGCGGAGTTGGTTCAACCGAGATTGTCCACTAGGGCTTGGGACAGTGGCGGATGAATTTCGGGAGCAGTTTTGGCCTGACTGAGGAGCCAATAGCAGGGCTATTGGCAACGAAGAAGGGCAAAAATGACCCGAAAAACGCCTCCAATGCTCCGTGCAGCACCGAAGGTGCGCCTAATGAACAATCTCGGTTCAACCCTGCGCAGGGACTTTTTCGGCCTTGCTGTGAAGCTTGTTCAGCGCGCTGAAATAGGCTTTTGCCGACGCCACCACGATATCGGGATCGGCCCCAACACCGTTCACCACACGCCCACTGCTCTGCAGGCGCACGGTCACTTCGCCTTGGCTCTCCGTGGAACCGCTGATGGCGTTGACCGAATAAAGCACCATTTCGGCACCGCTCTGGACATGCTTCTCAATGGCTTTGAGCGATGCATCGACCGGCCCGTTGCCGTCTGACTCGCCCGTAATTTCGCTTCCACTCGCCGTAAAAACCACCCTGGCATGCGGACGCTCGCCGGTCTCGCTGTGTTGCGAGAGGGACACAAAGACGTACTCCTCGCCGTGGCTTGTGAGGCTCTCGTCACTTACCAGCGCCAGGATGTCCTCGTCGAAGATCTCGCTCTTGCGGTCGGCCAGCTCTTTGAAGCGGGCGAAGGCGGCATTGGTGTCGGCTTCGCTCTCCAGGCTCACGCCAAGGTCTTGCAGGCGCTGTTTGAAGGCGTTGCGCCCACTCAATTTGCCCAGCACGATCTTGTTGGCGCTCCAGCCCACGTCCTCGGCGCGCATGATTTCGTAGGTGTCGCGCGCCTTGAGCACGCCATCCTGGTGAATCCCGCTGGCATGGGCAAAGGCGTTGGCCCCCACCACGGCCTTGTTGGGCTGCACGACGAAACCGGTAGTCTGGCTCACCATGCGGCTGGCCGCCAAGATATGCTGGGTGTCGATGCCCACTTCGAGACCGAAGTAGTCTTTGCGTGTTTTCACCGCCATCACGACTTCTTCGAGCGAACAATTGCCGGCGCGCTCGCCCAGGCCGTTGATGGTGCATTCGACTTGGCGCGCGCCGCCGATCTTGACGCCAGCCAGCGAATTGGCCACCGCCATGCCCAGGTCGTTGTGGCAATGCACCGACCACACCGCCTTGTCGCTATTGGGCACGCGCTCGCGCAGCGTCTTGATGAAATTGCCATACAGCTCGGGGATGGCATAGCCCACGGTGTCAGGCACGTTGATAGTGGTCGCGCCCTCGCGAATCACCGCCTCGATCACACGGCAAAGGAAGTCCACGTCGCTGCGGTAGCCGTCTTCGGGGCTGAATTCGATGTCGCCGCACAAATTGCGCGCGAACCGCACCGACTGGATGGCCTGCTCCAGCACCTGCTCCGGCGTCATGCGCAGTTTTTTCTCCATGTGCAACGCGCTGGTGGCAATGAAGGTGTGAATGCGCGCTCGGTTCGCACCTTTCAAGGCTTCGGCAGCGCGCGAGATGTCGCGGTCGTTGGCGCGCGAGAGCGAGCAGATGGTGGAGTCCTGAATGCTGTTGGCAATCAGCTGCACCGCCTCAAAATCGCCATTCGAACTGGCGGCGAAACCGGCCTCGATCACGTCCACCTTCAGACGCTCAAGCTGGCGTGCAATGCGCAGCTTTTCGTCGCGCGTCATGGAGGCGCCGGGCGACTGTTCGCCGTCGCGCAAGGTGGTGTCGAAAATGATGAGTTTGTCTGTCATCGTGTTCCCCGAAAATGGCGGTTGCTTAATGTTTTAGATGGGCGCGATGTGTCAGGCGGGCGCAACCGCGCATTGTGCACGTTGCGTCCCCTGCTCCGTCGCGCGCTCCAGGCCCGAGACAATGGCTTTGAGCGCTGCGGAAATGACGTCGGCGTCCAGGCCCACGCCAAACAGGGTTTGGGTCTCGTCCACGCGCAGTTCAAGATAGGCAGCAGCTTTGGCATCCGCGCCAGAGCCGATGGCGTGCTGGTGGTAGTCAATCACACGGATGCGGTGGCCCGTTGCCGCTTGCAGCGCTTGGATGAAGGCGTCTATCGGGCCATTGCCCTGCCCGTCCACGTCGACCAGCACCCCGCCCCAGCGCAACTGACCCCGCAGGCGCACCGAAGCATCGGCCTGCGCCTCAAGCACGCGGTTGGAGAGCGTTTGCACGGTAGTCAACCCGTACACACGCTCGAACAAGCCGTAGAGGTCGGCCGCACCCAACTCCTTGCCTGCCACATCCATCACCCGCTGCACCACCTGCATGAATTCGATTTGCAGGCGCCGCGGCATTTCAATGCCGTATTCGGCCTCCAGCAGGTAGGCCATGCCGCCCTTGCCCGACTGGCTGTTGACACGAATAACCGCCTCGTAGCTACGGCCCACGTCCTTGGGGTCGATGGGCAGATACGGCATATCCCAGACATCGCCTTCCTTGCGCGCTGCAAACGCCTTCTTGATGGCATCCTGGTGCGAGCCCGAAAACGAGGTGTAAACCAAGTCGCCCGCATACGGGTGGCGTGGGTGCACGGCGATCTGGTTGCAGTGCTCCACGGTCGCGCGGATTTCATCAATACTGGAAAAATCGAGTTCCGGCGATACGCCTTGCGTGTAAAGGTTGAGCGCCACGTTCACCAGGTCGAGATTGCCGGTGCGCTCGCCATTGCCAAACAGGCAGCCTTCAATGCGGTCGGCGCCCGCCATCAGGGCAAATTCGCCCGCAGCCGTGCCAGTGCCCCGGTCGTTGTGCGGATGCACCGACAGCACAATGCCATCGCGGCGCGCGAGATGGCGGTGCATCCACTCAATCATGTCGGCAAAGATATTGGGCGTTGAGTGCTCCACCGTCGAGGGCAGGTTCACGATGCACTTGCGCTCGGGGCCTGCGTTCCACACGGCGGTCACGGCGTCGACCACACGCTTGGAAAACGCAAGGTCGGTGCCCGAGAACATTTCCGGCGAATACTGGAACGTCCAGCAGGTCTGCGGCTGGCGCGCGGCCAGCGTGCTAAACATCTCTGCGTGGCCAGCGGCCAGCGCCACGATCTCGTCCTCATCCATACCCAGCACCACGGTGCGCATGATGGGCGCCACAGCGTTGTAGAGGTGCACGATGGCACGCGGCGCACCTTGCAGTGATTCGAAAGTGCGTGCAATCAGGGGCTCGCGGGCCTGCGTCAGCACCTGGATGGTCACGTCGTCGGGAATGCGATCCTCTTCAATCAGCTTGCGCACAAAATCGAATTCCACCTGGGATGCGGAGGGAAAGCCGACTTCGATTTCCTTGAAGCCAATCGCCACGAGCTGCTCGAACATCCTCATCTTGCGCGCAATGTCCATGGGCTCCACCAGCGCCTGGTTGCCATCACGCAGGTCGGTCGACAGCCAGATCGGCGCGCGCGTCAGGACTGCATCGGGCCAGGTGCGGTCTTTGAGGCCGATCGGAGCGAATGAACGGTACTTGGTCTGGGGCTGCTGAAGCATGGGGTGGTCTCTGCCAGGGTTGAAAAATCAACCAGCAACCCCAAAAACAAAACGGCCCGTTGCTGGTGCGAACGGGCAGAAGTGAGGATGGTGCTTGCGCGCTACCGTATTCGCCCGTGAGGAACGTTTAGTAGGGCTAGCGACATCTTGGTCATGAGGGGGTCCACTCTAGCACAGGATTTTCAGTTGTGCAGCCCACGCTCTTCCGGCTCGTCGGTAGAGGTACTGATGACGCTGGTCTGTTGCCCTTTGGCTTTGCGCCACGCGTAGACGCCATAGCCGCTGAAACCATAAAAAACAAAGATGCAGAACAGCACCAGCGACGGACGGATGCTGATCATGGCCAGGCCCAGGGCAATGAGCACAATCACCGCAAAGGGCACGCTTTTTTTCATGTGCACGTCCTTGAAGCTGTAGAACGGCACATTGGTCACCATGGTGAGCCCGGCGTAGAGCGTCAGAGCAAACATGATCCAGGTCACCTGGCTCCAACTGAGCCATCCGGGCAGGCCACGCGCAACGCCAAACTCGGTCAGCAGCCAGATGAATCCGGCCACCAGGGCGGCAGCGGCCGGCGAAGGCAGGCCTTGAAAAAACCGTTTATCCACCACGCTGGTGTTGACGTTGAAGCGGGCGAGCCGCAGCGCCGCGCAGGCGCAATAGACAAAGGCAGCGATCCAGCCCCAGCGGCCAAGGTCTTTCAGGGCCCATTCGTAGGCGATCAGCGCAGGGGCTGCACCAAAGGAAACCATATCAGAGAGCGAATCCATCTGTTCACCGAAGGCACTTTGCGTATTCGTCATGCGTGCCACACGGCCGTCCAGGCTGTCGAGCACCATGGCGCAAAAAATACCGATGCCGGCCATGTCGAAATGCCCGTTCATGGCCATCACGATCGCGTAGAAGCCGCCAAACAGTGCCGCCAGCGTGAAGAGATTGGGCAGTATGTAGATGCCCTTGCGCCGCTTGCGCACGAATACGCCGTGTGGCGTTTCGCCGTCGTCAATTTTGTGCATCAAAAAGGCCTCCAGCGCTTGTGTTGATTGCCCATATAGCTATCTTTTTAATAGTATCTGCTCCGAGAACTCAGGCGGCAGTGTAGTCGCGGCCTTCAAGGTGTCTCAACAACAAAGGCCACCGAAGTGGCCTTTGCATGGCTCAGCGCATGGCTGGGCGCTTAGTTGCGCGTCTGGTCGACCAGCTTGTTCTTGGCGATCCAAGGCATCATGGCGCGCAGCTGGGTACCGACCTTTTCGATGGAGTGGTCGGCGGTGTTGCGGCGGCGTGCCGTCATGCCGGGGTAGCCGGTCCGGCCTTCCAGGATGAACATCTTGGCGTAGTCGCCGTTCTGGATGCGCTTGAGCGCATTGCGCATGGCGGCGCGCGACTGCTCGTTGATCACCTCGGGGCCGGTCACGTACTCGCCGAACTCGGCGTTGTTCGAGATCGAGTAGTTCATGTTGGCAATGCCGCCTTCGTAGATCAGGTCCACGATGAGTTTGAGCTCGTGCAGGCACTCAAAATAGGCCATTTCTGGGGCGTAGCCGGCTTCCACCAGGGTTTCGTAACCCATCTTGATCAACTCGACGGCGCCGCCGCACAGCACGGCCTGCTCGCCGAACAGGTCGGTCTCGGTTTCTTCCTTGAAATTGGTTTCGATGATGCCGGCCTTGCCGCCACCGTTGGCCATGGCGTACGACAGCGCCAGGTCACGGGCCTTGCCGGTCTGGTCCTGGTGCACAGCAATCAGGTGCGGAACGCCGCCGCCTTGGGTGTAGGTATTGCGCACGGTATGGCCGGGGGCCTTGGGCGCCACCATCCACACATCCAGGTCGGCGCGGGGCACAACTTGGTTGTAGTGCACGTTGAAGCCGTGGGCAAAAGCCAGCGAGGCACCCTGCTTGATGTTGGGCTCGATGTTGTTTTTGTAGACCGAGGCGATGTCTTCGTCGGGCAACAAAATCATCACCACGTCGGCCGCTTTGACGGCGTCATTCACTTCCATGACCTTCAGGCCGGCCTTCTCCACCTTGGGCCAGGATGCGCCGCCCTTGCGCAGGCCGACCACGACCTTGACGCCGCTCTCGTTCAAGTTTTGGGCGTGCGCGTGGCCTTGGCTGCCGTAACCGATGATGGCGACGGTCTTGCCCTTGATGAGGCTCAGGTCACAGTCCTTGTCGTAAAAAACTTTCATCTCTTCTCTCCGTAATTAAGGGGTTTGGCCGTTCTTCCTGAGCCTGTCGAAGGGCTCGTCTGCCCCGAAGGGGCTTCGACAGGCTCAGCCCGAACGGGCCGAATGGCTGAGCCTTTGGTGAACAGGGGCGGACTTTACACGCGCAGCACGCGCTCGCCCCGGCCAATGCCGCTGGCGCCGGTACGCACCGTCTCCAGGATGGCGGTGCGGTCGATGGCTTGCAGGAAGGCGTCGTTCTTGGCTTGGTCACCGGTGAGCTCCAACGTGTAGCTGCGCTCGGTGACATCGATGATGCGGCCACGGAAGATGTCGGCCATGCGCTTCATCTCCTCGCGCTCCTTGCCCACGGCCCGCACCTTGACCATCATGAGCTCGCGCTCGGTGTAAGCGCCTTCGGTCAAATCGACCACCTTGACCACTTCGATCAGGCGGTTGAGGTGCTTGGTGATCTGCTCAATGACGTCGTCCGAGCCCGTGGTCTGGATGGTCATGCGGGAGAGCGATGCGTCCTCGGTGGGCGCAACGGTGAGCGATTCAATGTTGTAGCCCCGCGCCGAAAAGAGTCCGACCACGCGCGAGAGCGCACCGGGTTCGTTTTCGAGCAGGACGGCGATGATGTGTTTCATGAAGAGATTCCTCTTTTTGCTGCCCTCCGCGCACGCCGGTAAGCGCGCGCCTTGGCAGGCAATAGATTCGTCGAAAATACTATCGTAATGATAGCTACTTGCGCTTATGGAATAAGCGCTGGAGGCCTATTTGACTACAAATCTTCGGAGCCGAGCAGCATTTCCGTGATGCCCTTGCCGGCCTGCACCATGGGGAAAACGTTTTCAGTGGGATCGGTACGGAAGTCCATGAACACCGTGCGGTCCTTGAGCTTGCGGGCTTCGCGCACTGCGGGCTCGACGTCTTGCGGGCGCTCGATCAGCATGCCGACGTGGCCGAAGGCCTCGGCCAGCTTGACGAAGTTGGGCAGCGCGTCCATGTAGCTGTGGCTGTAGCGGCCGGAGTATTCAATCTCCTGCCACTGGCGCACCATGCCCAGGTATCGGTTGTTCAGCGACACCACCTTGATCGGCGTGTTGTATTGCAGGCAGGTGGAGAGTTCCTGGATGTTCATCTGCACCGAGCCTTCGCCCGTGATACAGAACACTTCGCTCTGCGGCTTGGCCAGCTTGATGCCCATGGCGTAGGGAATGCCCACGCCCATGGTGCCGAGACCCCCGGAGTTGATCCAGCGGCGCGGCTCGTCGAAGCGGTAGTACTGCGCGGCCCACATCTGGTGCTGGCCCACGTCGGACGTGATGTAGGTGTCGGCATCCTTGGTCATGTTCCAAAGCGTCTCGACCACGTACTGCGGCTTGATGACGTCCGAACTGCCCATGCTGTACTTCAGGCAGTCGCGGCTGCGCCAACCTTCAATGGTGTCCCACCACGCGGCCAGCGCACCGGCATCGGCCCGGGTCGTGGTCTCGCGGATCATGGAGATCAGCTCGGTCAGCACGTCCTTGACATCGCCGACGATGGGAATGTCTACCTTGACGCGCTTGGAGATGCTCGACGGATCGATATCGACGTGGATGATCTTGCGTTCGTTCTGCGCGAAGTGCTTGGGGTTGCCAATGACGCGGTCGTCAAAACGCGCGCCCACCGCCAACAGCACGTCGCAATGCTGCATGGCGTTGTTGGCCTCCACCGTGCCGTGCATGCCCGGCATGCCCAGGAACTTGCGGTCGCTGGCCGGGTAGGCGCCCAGGCCCATCAGCGTATTCGTCACTGGGTAACCCAGCATGTCCACCAAGGTGCGCAGCTCGTTCGTCGCGTTGCCAAGCAACACGCCGCCGCCGGTGTAGATGTAGGGGCGCTTGGCGGCCAGCAACAACTGCAGCGCCTTGCGGATTTGCCCGCCATGGCCCCGGCGGACCGGGTTGTAGGAGCGCATTTCCACGCTTTGTGGATAGCCCTCGTACGGCGCTTTCTTGAACGAGACGTCCTTGGGGATATCCACCACCACAGGTCCGGGCCGGCCCGATCGGGCAATATGGAACGCCTTCTTCAAGGTGATCGCCAGGTCGCGCGGATCTTTGACCAGGAAGTTGTGCTTGACGATGGGGCGGGTAATGCCCACGGTGTCGCATTCCTGGAAGGCATCGAGTCCAATCGCTGCCGTAGGCACCTGGCCGGTGATGATCACCATGGGAATGCTGTCCATGTAGGCCGTGGCAATGCCGGTGACGGCATTGGTTACTCCTGGGCCTGACGTGACGAGGGCCACACCGACATCGCCTGTGGCGCGAGCGTAACCATCCGCCGCGTGGACAGCCGCCTGCTCGTGGCGCACCAGCACATGCTGCATGGTGTCTTGCTTGTACAGCGCGTCGTAGATGTACAGAACCGCACCGCCGGGGTAGCCCCAGATGTACTTGACGCCTTCGGCCTGAAGGGCTTTGATGAGAATTTCGGCACCCATGAGTTCCTGGGTGGCGGGAGCAGCGCCCTGCTTTTGGGCGGCGGCTGCCGATGCGAGTTCGGCTGATGAGATTTCCATGATGAACCTTTGTGATTTTCTCTAACGAAAAACCTTGGGTGCTTCTTGCCAAGGCCCTCGTGAGGCCCGCTCGAAACTTGAGGCCAAGGACATGGGCGGGATGATTGCCGCGCCGGACCGAGACCCGTTTGCTTTGATGATGCTGGGCGCGATTATCGCACTGCAACAAATCGCCTGTGCGCCAGGATTGAAAAAAACGTGGAAATGCAATAATCCGCGCCGCAGCCCGGCAGCGATCGGGCGCAGCCCCTGCCTCCACCACCTGCCCCTCTTGGCCACCGAAAAAGAACTGTCTGATTTCCTCAAAAGCGTCGAAAAACGGGCCTTCAAACGCTCGTACTACCACGTGCGCAATGAGGAATCCGCGCTCGACATCGTGCAGGACAGCATGATGAAGCTGGCCCAACACTATGGCGACAAACCCCCCAACGAGTTGCCGATGCTGTACCAGCGCATTCTCAGCAACTGCACGCTGGACTGGTTTCGCCGCCAAAAAACCCACCGAGCGCTGTTCTCTTCCATGGGCGAATTTGTCGCTGCAGGCGACGACGGGGCAGAATTTGACGCTTTGGAGGCACTGTCGTTCGCCAGCAACGGAGAGCATGCGCAAAGCACCGAAGATCTGGCGCGGCGTGCGCAAACCTTTCACCAGATCGAGGACGAGATTGCGCGTTTGCCGCCACGTCAACGAGAAGCGTTTTTGATGCGTTACTGGGAGGAGATGGACGTAGCAGAAACGGCAGCCGCGATGGGCTGCTCTGAAGGCAGCGTGAAAACCCACTGCTTTCGAGCGGTCCAAACACTTGGCAAGGCACTCAAGGCCAAAGGAATCGAACTATGAACAATCTTCCCCAGAGCAGCGCCGAACGGGCCATGGAAGGCTATGCGCAGCGCATCACTGCACGGCTCAATGAAGCCACGACGCAACTTGACTACCACGTCGTTGAGCGCCTGCGCGCGGGACGCGTGCAGGCACTGGCGCATCGCAAGAGGGCAATGTCGGCACCCAAACCGGTGCCAGTCCTCACGCGGCTGGGCTCCAGCTTGGCTTGGGGCGGTGGTTCGGGTGGCGGCTCAGGTGGTTGGTGGCATTCGTTGCTCGCAGCCGTTCCCATGCTGGCCCTGGTGGCGGGCATCATGATCATTGGTGCGGCCCAGGATGAAACCGGTACCATAGAAATTGCCGAAGTCGATGCCGCGCTGCTCGCCAGCGATTTGCCTCCCGCCGCCTATGCCGATCCTGGCTTTGTGCAATACCTTAAGGCGCACGCCGACGAAAGCCGCTGAACTGGCTGCGTCTTAATTATTTTTGTGCATGCATCCACCTATTGCGCCCGTTCCTCGCTCGCCCCGCGCCACGCCAGCCCTTGTGCTGGCGTTGGTTTTGTTGGTGGCGTTCGGTGGGGGCGGCCTGGCGATACTTAATGTCGTTTCCATGGCGCCCGGCACCGCCATCCCCGAACAGGCACTGGAGTCTGCAGGCGAACGCAGCGCCGAGGCACTAACCGCGGGCCCACGGAAACCCCCGCGCTCGTCGGGGCCGGGCTGGGAGCTGATGACAACGCCGCAAAAGCTCGCGCTCTATCCGCTTGCCGAGCGGTGGGCCTACCTGAGCGAAGCGCAGAAACGCCGATGGCTGGTGCTGGCCGAGAATTTTGGCTCGCTGTCTGAGCCCGAGCAGCAGCGACTGCACGAGCGCATGACGGACTGGGCCAGTCTGAGCGCCCAGCAA
>JBATPF010000181.1:0-3619 GCA_049291355.1 Giesbergeria sp. | reverse complement strand
TGTCGGGGTTGGGCGACAGCGACAGCGTGGGGCCGTACTTCTCGCCGTAGTAGTAGCCGGCGCAGCCGGTCAGCGGCCCCGCCGCCAGCACGGCCAGTGCCAGGGCCGCAAGGCTCCGGGGCGCCATCATCCCGCTCCCCCGCTTCATGGCCTCACCACCTGCCAGGTTTTGACCGGGAGGGGCGGCGGTGCGGGCAACTCCGGCTGGTACAGCACGGCGTCCGCTCGCTCTATGTAGTACATGTCTGCCGAGCCAGCCAGATAGCGGTCATGGCTTGTGAGTGTGGTGGTGATGAGCACTTCGGTGCGCGTGGGTCCGCCCGCTGCGGCACCCTGGGTGTAGAGCTGCGCGATGTCGAGGGCCAGGCCCGCGCCCACACCAATCGCAGTCGCCGCGCCAGGCAGCAACACGCGGTTGGAGTAATGGTCCTTCCAGTCGCGCCATACGCCCACACTGGCCCCCAGCATCGTCCCGCCCAGGGGAATGGGCAGGCTGTGCGGCACATCCGCCCCGTGTTGCACCAATTGCGTCTGTACCTGTAGTTCCACCGCCGTCGGCACGGTGGACAGAACCACGCCCCGGTCCAGCAACTGCACCCGCAAGAGCTTGAGAAAGCCCTGGTTGAAGCTGGAGTTGTCGGCCACGGTGACATGCACCGGGTAGTCACCCTGGGGCCATTGGGATATTTTCTCCACCACACGCGCCGCCACATCGCCAGCCAGCACATCCCAATGGTGCACGGCGCGCGCCTTTTTCTGGCCGGTGGCGGGGTAGTTGTCGGCACGCGGCACATCAAGGGTGCCGCAGCCAACCAGCAGCGCGGCTGCCAGCAAGGGCGCGAGTGCCCGTAGGTGGGGGATGGGTGGAGGCATGCGGCCCATGGTAGCGATCTGCCGGGCGCGCAATCGGCGCAACAAACTGGTGTTTCCCAACCAGAAGCGCTTTTTCGCGGCGGCGCCAAAGACCAACAATCCATCACAATGGAATGAAATGGAAGGACAAAGAATGCGCCACTGCTCTACCCCCAAAAGCCGCCTTGCCGCAAGCCTGCTGGTTCTGACCGCCGCATTGGCAGGCTGCGGAGGCACCACCGAGCCGGCACCCGCGCCGACGCCCGCGCCCGGACCGATCAGCGTGCGCTTCACCGGACCCGTCGGGGACGGCAGCGTGCACAACACCAACACTCCGGTCAACCTGCAGGTAAGCGTGGACGTCAATGGCAGCCGCGCCGTCGATGGAACGCAGGTCACGCTCAGCGTCAACCGCGCCTCCGCCAGCCTGACCCGCCCCGTAACCGCCACGGTGGGCGGCACCGCCGCCTCAGACCTGCAAGACACCCAGACAGGCGCGGTGCAGGTAGACGCCACGGCCACCAGCAACACGCATTCGGGCAGCGACCGCATCACGCTGTTCATCCGCCCCAAGCCAAAGAACCTGGAGCTGCTCGTGCCCGCCTTTTTCAGCGCGGCTGCAGGCTCCGCCTGGGAAACACTCACCAGCGGCGCCACCAGCTACCCGGACCTGAAGATCACGGCCATTGCGAACGCCAGCAACGGCATTCTGAGCAGCACCAGCAAGGCCGACACCGATCTCATCGGTGCCATCACCCTGTTCAAGGCCGTCAAGCCAGGCAACCAGAAGGTGGTGGCCTATGTCTCCACCGCCTACGGCAGCGGCACGCGCTCGGCGGCCGATGTCAAAGCCACCATCGACAAATACATTGAGCTCTATCCTGCGCTGCTCGACGGCTTCTTCCTTGGGGAAATGGCTGCAGGCAGCGACCGGCTGACGTTCTATGCCGACCTCTACAACTACATCCACAAAAAGGGCTTGAGCGTCATTGGCAACCCAGGCACCTTCCCGGACGCGCGCTATGCCGGCGTGGCCGACGCGCTGGTGACGTTCGAGGGGAATGCGGCCGCCTACCAGACCATTGACCCCCAGCCCTCCCATACCTGGGTCTATAACCAAGACAACACCAAGCAGGCCATGCTGGTGCACAGTGCCAGCGCCTGCACCACCATGCAAAAAGCTGTGGAAACCGCCAACATGGCGCGCACCAACACGGGTCTGGTGTACGTCACCGATCTCGTCGGCACCGGCAGCCCCTGGTCCGGCCTGCCCACCTACTGGACGAAGCTGCTGGGCACCGTGGACGCGCACAACAACGATCGGGCCTGGCCGGCTTGCTGATCGCCCTGTGCAGGGCGGCGCAGCAGGTTCCCACAGCCATTGACCATCCGCTCCCTCACCGAAGCGGATGAGCGCCTACAAGGCGTGCTCCAGCAGACACGCCACAATCCGCCGATGACCGAACCTGCCACCAGCGAGCCTCTGCCACAGCCCCCGCCGTGCGAAGCCGACGGCACCGTGGTGCTCACACCCACCGAACCTCCCGCTGAACCCGTCTCGGTCCATGTGCCGGTGGGTGCGCGCAGCGCTTCGCTGGCGCTGATTGCCCTGTGCGCTGCGCTGGCCGTGCTGCACTGGGCGGCGGCAGTCTTCATCCCCATCGCGATGAGCGCCCTGCTGATTTGCGCGCTCTCGCCTGTGGTGGGCTGGCTGCACCGCCACCGCGTGCCACGCGGCGTCTCAGCGGCGCTGCTGCTTCTGGCTTTGAGCGGCGGTTTGGCGGGCACCGTGTACCAGTTGAGCGATGGTGCCTCGCAGGTTGTCGATTCGCTGCCAAAAGCCGCATCCAAGGTGCGCGACAAGATGCGTGAACGCGCCCGCCAGCCCAGCCCCATCGAGACGGTGCAAAAGGCCGCCACGCAGATCGAGCAGGCCGCCGCCGAAACCAGCGCGCCTACCGTAGCCCGGCGCGGCGTGCAGCGCGTGCAGATCGAGCGCAGCCCGCTCGACATCCGCGACTACCTCTGGAGCGGCACCATGGGACTGATGTCGGTGCTGGGCCAGCTGACCATCGTGTTTTTCCTCAGCTTCTTCGCCCTTGCCGCCGGCGACACCTTTCGCCTCAAGCTCATGCGCATCGCCGGCCCCAGCCTGGCGCGGCGCAAGGTGACGCTGCAGGTCATCGACGAGATCAATGGCCAGGTACAGCGCTACCTGCTGGTCCAGCTGGCAACCAGTGCCGTTGTGGGGCTGGCCACGGGCTTGGCGTACGCTATTTTGGGCCTGGAAAACGCGGCCGTCTGGGGCGTGATCGCCGCGGTTCTCAACCTGGCGCCCTATATCGGCTCGCTCGCCGTCACGGGCGCCTCGGCGCTGGTGGCGTTCCTTCAGTTCGGCACCCTCGACATGGCTTTCGCTGTGGGCGGCGCATCGCTGGTGATCCACACCCTGGTGGGCAATCTGCTCACCCCCTGGCTCACCAGCCGCGCCAGCAGCCTGAGCCCGGTGGCCGTTTTCGTCAGCGTACTGGCCTGGGGCTGGCTCTGGGGTTTGTGGGGGCTGCTGCTGGGCATCCCCGTCATGATGGCCGTCAAAGCGGTGTGCGACCGCGTGGAAGACCTGCACGCGGTGGGGGAGCTGCTGGGGAGTTGAGGGGCTCGGGGCCCTGCCCGGCGCGGGGCGGGGCGGTCTGGAGGCGGCCTTGGCTGCTGTAGCTGTACTGGTGCAGGCCGTCGGTTTGGCGGGTGGTGCTGCTACAAGCGCGCC
>JBATPF010000180.1:0-2907 GCA_049291355.1 Giesbergeria sp. | reverse complement strand
CATCGATGCTGGTGGGCACGGTTACGGTGCTGCTCTCGCGCGAACCAGCACCGCAGCCGCTGCCGCCCGCGCGCAACGCGGCGGAGTGGCTGCGCGGCGCACTCATCGACCCGTTTGCCGATTTCCTCAGCCGCTACCGCTGGCAGGCGGTGCTGATTCTGGCGCTGATCGCCGTCTACCGGATCAGCGACGTGGTGATGGGCATCATGGCCAATCCGTTCTATGTGGACATGGGCTACAGCAAGGACGAAGTGGCCGCCGTGACCAAGGTGTTTGGCGTGCTGATGACGCTGGCCGGCGCCTTCCTGGGCGGCGTGCTGGCGCTGCGCATCGGCGTGATGCGCGTACTGATGCTGGGCGCCGTGCTCTCGGCGGCCAGCAACCTGCTTTTCGCCTGGCTGGGCACGCGTGGGCACGATCTCACGGGCTTGGTTTTCGTCATTTCGGCCGACAACCTGGCAGGCGGCATCGCGTCGGCCAGCTTCATCGCCTACCTCTCGGGGCTGACCAACGTGCAGTATTCGGCTACGCAGTACGCCTTGCTCAGTTCGGTGATGCTGCTGCTGCCCAAATGGCTTGCTGGCTTCTCGGGCCGCTTCGTGGATGCGAACGGCTACACCGAATTCTTTATTGGCACCGCGCTGCTGGGCCTGCCTGTCCTGATCCTGGTGGCTCTCGTTTCAAGACTAAAAACAGGCCCTAGCGCTTGACCAACAATGGTTTTCAGCTATAAAAATAATAGTTTTTTTCAGTGAAGCAAGCGTTTACCCAGGCTTTACCCAGGCTTCAAGCCCGCGAGACGCCAGCGCGCCAAGATGATCCTTCCCCCATGCCGGAAATGCCATGACCACGCAGTTGCTGATGATTGAAGACGACACCCGCCTGGCGGACATGGTGGTGGAATACCTCGCCCAGTCGGGCATGCAGGTGGAGCATTGCGCCGACGGCCGCGGCGGCCTGGCGCGGCTGCAATCGCCGGGCACTTCGCCCCCGCCCGAACTGGTGATTCTTGACCTCATGCTGCCCGACATGGACGGGCTGGACGTCTGCCGCAGCATTCGCGCCCTGCAGGGGCCGATGGCCCGTGTGCCGGTACTGATGCTCACCGCCAAGGGCGACCCCATGGACCGGATCATCGGCCTGGAACTGGGCGCCGACGACTATCTGCCCAAGCCCTTCGAGCCGCGCGAGCTGCTGGCGCGCATCCGCGCGGTGCTGCGCCGGCGCGACGAGGGCACGGCGCCGGCCAGCCAATCGCTGCGCTTCGGCACGCTGGAAATCGACCGCGATGCCCGCAGCGTCTGCGTGGCGGGCGAGCCCTGCGAGCTCACCTCCTACCAGTTCGACCTGTTGGTGGCCATGGCCGAGCGCGCCGGCCGCGTGCTCACGCGCGACCAGATCATGGAAGCCGTGCGCGGGCGCGAGCTCGAAGCCTTTGATCGCTCCATCGACGTGCACATGGGCCGGATCCGCGCCGCCATCGAGGAGGACCCCAAAAACCCGCGCCGCATCCTCACGGTGCGCGGCGTGGGCTACGTCTTCGCAAAGCAGCAGGATTGACGAGGTCATTGCAGCTTATGTTGTCGCTGTTCTCACGCCGCCTCTATTTGCGCATCTGGCTCGCCGTAGTCGGTGGCGTGGCGGTGCTCACCTTGGCGGTGGGCTGGGCCTGGCGCGTTGCGGCGGAGCAGAACGAAGTGCAGCGCGTGCAGGCACCACGCGAAGTGGTGCTGCGCAATGCCCAGGGAGATGTGCTCGGCAATGGCGTCGCTCAGCGCGTGCGCGGTGAGGGCATCGAGTTCAAGGTAGACCTGGACTCTGGAGACGCCTTTGTCCTGCAAGTGGCCCCGCGCGAGCCCGGACCGCGCGGCGAACGTGGCCCCCGTGGGCCCAGCGAGCGCAACACCGCCTTCTGGACCCGCCCGCCTTTCGGTTTTCTCTGGATGCTGGGCCTGGTGGGCATTGCCGTGGCCCTGGGGGTGTTTCCCATCATTCGCCGGCTGCTGCTGCGCCTTGAGGTGCTGCAGCGCGGCGTGCAGCGCTTTGGCAGCGGCGACCTGTCTGTGCGCGTGCCCGAACAAGGCCACGACGAGGTGGCCGACCTCTCGCACCAGTTCAACGCCGCTGCGGCACGCATCGAAACGCTGGTGGGGTCACACAAATCGCTGCTGGCCAATGCCTCGCACGAGCTGCGCTCGCCGCTGACCCGCATCCGTATGGGCCTGGCGCTGATGGACGGCGACCATCCTTCGCCCCTGTTTCGCCGCGAAATTGAACGCAACATCAGCGAGCTGGACCAGTTGGTGGAAGAAATTCTCCTGGCCAGCCGGCTCGACGCCCGCGAGGCCGACGTGGGCGACATCGAACGCGTGGATCTCGTCGGGCTCGCCGCCGAAGAATGCGCCCGCGTGGGCGCGGACCTGGAGGCCAGCGGCGAGGACATCGAAGTGACTGGTGTGGCCAAACTGCTGCGCCGCGCGCTGCGCAACCTGCTGGAAAACGCGCGCCGCTACAGCACCGGCGAGGTCACCGTCCTCCTGCAGCGCAGCAACGGCTGGGCGCAGGTGCGGGTGTGCGACCACGGCCCTGGGGTCCCCGAGGCGCAGCGCGAACGCATCTTCGACCCGTTTTACCGCCTGCCTGGGGCCAGCGAGCGCGCGGGCGGCGTCGGCCTGGGCCTGGCCCTAGTGCGCTCAATTGCCACGCGCCACCAGGGCAGCGTGCACTGCGAAGACCACGCGGGCGGCGGGGCCTGCTTCGTGCTGCGGCTGCCGCTCACGCCCACGGACACCCACTGACGCACGAGAATGGGTGCATGACGCAGCTCGAAGCCTCCCGTTTTTCCCGGAAATTTTTGCTGACCACCCCGATCGCCCTGGCGCCCATGGCGCTGGCTTCGGGCGGCGC
>JBATPF010000179.1:0-3901 GCA_049291355.1 Giesbergeria sp. | reverse complement strand
CTTCTTCGTCGCCTGGTTCAAGAGGATGCCCACCAGATTCGTCTCGCCGGTGCTGTAGTGCCAGCGCGTGCCGGCCGGCGCCTCGCGCGGGAGCTTGCGCATGTAGCTCACCAGCGCGTCCACGCCGGCTTCGGGTTTGTGGTTGTTGAACTGGGCGACGTCGGATTTGGGGTCGCCGTAATCCTCGTTCCAGCGCACGCCGGAGGTCATGGTGAGCAGCTGGCGCACGCTCACGTCGTCGTAGGCCGAGCCTTTCATGTCCGGGATGTAGTCGCTGACCTTGTCGTCCATGCTCTTGATGAAGCCATCGCGCAGCGCCGCACCCACCAGCGTGGAGGTGAAGGACTTGGCGACCGAGAAGCTCGTCCAGCGCCCGTCCTTGTCAAAGTCCAAACCGTAGCGTTCGATGCGCAACTTGCCGCCTTGCAGCACCACGATGGCAGCGCTGCGCTGGCTGGCCATGTAGGCATCGAGGTCGATGGGGAGCTTGAGCGGCTCGCCCTGCGGCAGGGGCTTGGGCGTGCTGCTGGCCGGAATGACGTGCCATTCGGCCAGCAGCGAAATCCGGTCGAGGGCGCGAAAAGCGGCGTCGCGCTGCGGCACGCTCCAGAACAGCAGGTCGCGGTTGGTGGGCGCAGTTTTCAGCAGGGCGCGCGTCTCCTTGTCCAGGCTGAACCAGCCGGCGGTGCCGGCAAGGACGAGGGCAGCGAGGGCTCCCAGGGCGATTTTTTTGAGCTTCAATGCATTACTCCCAAGTGGGTCGTGGCGAACGAAATGGCGACCGGCGACATTCAACACGAAGCGCTGTCAGGGCGCCAGAGGGCAAGTACCCTGAAAGCCGCCGCCAGCGCCGGCTTCCTGTGCACAATTGCCGCATGAGCGACAAAAAAACCCTGCTGCTGGTCGATGGCTCCAGCTACCTGTACCGCGCCTTCCACGCCATGCCCGACCTGCGGGCCGTGCCGGGCGACCCGGCCAGCGCGGCCACGGGGGCCATTCGCGGCATGATCAACATGATGCAGGCACTGCGCAAAGAGGTGCGCGCCGACTACGCCGTCTGCGTGTTCGACGCCAAGGGCCCCACCTTTCGCGACGACATCTACCCCGCCTACAAGCAGCAGCGCAGCCCCATGCCTCAGGATTTGCGCGCGCAGATTCCGCCCATCCACGAAGTGGTGCGCCTGCTCGGCTGGCCACTGCTGGCTGTGCCGGGCGTCGAGGCCGACGACGTGATCGGCACCCTGGCCGTCATCGCCGCCCGCCAGGGCCTCGAGGTGATCGTCAGCAGCGGCGACAAGGACTTGGCGCAGTTGGTGGACGAGCACATCACCATCATCGACACCATGAACGGCAAGCGCCGCGACCTCGCCGGCGTAGAGGCTGAATTTGGTGTGCCCGCGCGGCTGATGGTCGATTTCCAGACCTTGGTGGGCGACCAGGTCGACAACGTGCCGGGGGTCGAAAAAGTCGGCCCCAAGACCGCCGCCAAGTGGTTGCAGGAATACGGCTCGCTCGACGCCGTGGTCGCCAGCGCCGACCAGATCAAGGGCGTAGCCGGCGAGAACCTGCGCAAAGCGCTCACCTGGCTGCCCACGGGGCGCCAGCTGCTCACCATCAAGACCGACTGCGACCTGGCCGAATGGATCGCCGGCCTGCCGCAGCTCGACGCCATTGCCTTCGGCGCGCCCGACGCGCCCCGGCTGAAAGACTTCTACGAGCAGTACGGCTTCAAAGGCCTGGCCCGCACGCTGGAGCCTGCCGCCCCGGCGGCCGCAAACGCCCCCGAAGTCGCCATGCCCGGCCAGAGCGGCGACTTGTTTGCCGACCACTCCGCCAGCCAGGTGGCCGAAGCCGCCCAGCACCGCAGCGTGGTGTACGACACCATCTTCAACTGGACAGACTTTGACCAGTGGTTCACGCGCCTGCAGAAAGCTGAGCTGGTGGCGATCGACACCGAAACCACCTCGCTTGACGAAATGCGCGCCGAGATCGTCGGCATCAGTTTCAGCGTCCAGGCGGGCGAGGCAGCCTACATCCCCTTGGCCCACGCCGGGCCCGATGCGCCCGAGCAATTGCCCCTGGATGAAGTGCTGGCGCGCATGAAACCCTGGCTGGAAGACCCCAAGCGACACAAGCTCGGCCAGCACATCAAATACGACCGCCACGTGTTTGCCAACCACGGCATCGAAGTGCAGGGCTACGCGCACGACACCATGCTGCAAAGCTACGTGCTCGAAGTGCACAAGCCGCACAACCTCACCAGCCTGGCGCTGCGCCACACCGGCCGCACGGGGATCAGCTACGAAGACCTGTGCGGCAAGGGCGCGCACCAGATTCCCTTTGCCCAGGTGCCGGTGGACAAAGCCGCAGCCTATTCGTGCGAAGACTCGGACCAGACGCTGGACGTGCACAACGCCCTGTGGCCGCTCTTGCAGGCCGACGACAAGCTGGGCTTCATCTACGCGCTGGAGATGGCGAGCAGCGAAACGCTTTACCGCATTGAGCGCAACGGCGTACTCATCGACGCCCCCACGCTGGCCGCACAAAGCCACGCGCTGGGCCAGCGCATCTTGCAGTTGGAAACCGAGGCGTATGAAATCGCCGGCCAGCCCTTCAACCTGGCCAGCCCCAAGCAACTGGGCGAAATCTTTTTTGACAAGCTCGGCATGCCGGTGGTGAAAAAGACTGCGACCGGCGCGCGCAGCACCGACGAAGAAGTGCTGGAAAAGCTGGCCGAGGACTACCCCCTGCCCGCCAAGCTGCTGGAGCACCGCAGCCTCTCCAAGCTCAAAGGCACCTACACCGACAAGCTCGCGCAGCTCGCCAACCCGCGCACCGGCCGCGTGCACACGCATTACGCGCAGGCCGTGGCGGTCACCGGGCGCTTGTCCAGCAACGACCCCAATCTGCAGAACATTCCCATCCGCACGGCCGAAGGCCGCCGGGTGCGCGAAGCTTTTGTGGCGCCGGCTGGCCGCGTGATTGCCAGTGCCGACTACAGCCAGATCGAGCTGCGCATCATGGCGCACATCAGCGGCGACCACGCCTTGTTGCACGCCTTCCACGCCGGCCTCGACGTGCACCGCGCCACCGCCGCCGAAGTGTTCGGTGTGGCGGTGGACCAGGTAAGCAGCGAGCAGCGCCGCTACGCCAAGGTCATCAACTTCGGCCTCATCTACGGCATGAGCAGTTTTGGCCTGGCGAAGAACCTGGGGATTGAAACCAAAGCCGCCGCTGCCTACATCGACCGCTACTTTCAGCGCTACCCCGGCGTCAAGCAGTACATGGACGAGACGAAAGCGCTGGCCAAATCCATGGGTTACGTGGAGACGGTGTTTGGCCGGCGCCTGTACCTGCCTGAAATCAACAGCCCCAACGGCCCACGCCGCGCCGGCGCCGAGCGCGCCGCTATCAACGCGCCCATGCAGGGCACGGCGGCCGACCTGATCAAACTGGCCATGGTGGCGGTGCAAAAAGAACTCGACGCGCACAAGCCGGAAATCAAAATGATCATGCAGGTGCACGATGAACTGGTGTTCGAGCTGCCCGAGGCCGATGTGGATTGGGTCAAGGTCGAAATCCCGAAACTGATGGCCGGCATTGCCGACCTGAAAGTGCCGCTGCTCGCTGAAGTCGGCGTGGGGCTGAACTGGGACAAGGCGCATTGACTGGCTCCCCCTGCGCCGCTTCGCGTCATCCCCCTGAGGGGGACGCCTCCGGCGGACTGGCGAAGCCAGATCCGCGGTGGCGCTGGTCTGGCAAGTACGTTCGTTGCTCAGCGGCAGTGGCGCGAGCGGCGCAGGCATTGGGGGCTCAGTGCAACTGTCGGATCAAGATGCAGCGCAGCGAAACTCTTGCTCAGACCCCAATCCCGGAACGGCCCCCTTGCCGGAATATTGAA
>JBATPF010000178.1:0-2551 GCA_049291355.1 Giesbergeria sp. | reverse complement strand
GCCCGAGAGCGCGGGCGCCAACCCCGGCCCGGCCAGCTATCGGCGCGGCGGGCCGTTGGCGGTCACCGACGCCAATGTGATGGTGGGCAAAATCCAGCCGGCGCATTTCCCCAAGGTCTTTGGCCCGGCGGCCGATGAGGCGCTCGACGCCGACGTGGTGGCTCGCCAATTTGGCGTCCTGGCCGCTGAGACCGGCCGCAGCGCCGAGGAGGTCGCGCACGGTTTTATCCAAATCGCGGTGCAGCAGATGGCCAACGCCATCAAAAAGATTTCGGTGGCGCGTGGCTACGACGTCACCCGCTACACCCTGCAGTGCTTTGGCGGCGCTGGGGGGCAGCACGCCTGCCTGGTGGCCGATGCGCTGGGCATGGAGCAGGTGCTGGTGCATCCGCTGGCCGGTGTGCTGTCGGCCTACGGCATGGGCCTGGCGGATCAGAACGTGATCCGCGAGCGGGCGATCGAGCGGCTGCTGGATGCGCAGTCCCTGGCGGAGGTGGAGGCCAGCCTGGTGCAACTGGGCAGCGCGGCAGCCGACGAGCTGGCTGCGCAGCGCCCTGCTGCGGGCGCGGACGGAGTGCCGCAGCAGGAGGTCGAGCTGCTCCGCATCCACCAGCGGGTTCACCTGCGCTACGAAGGCAGCGACGCCGCCTTGGTGGTGCCGCATTTGCCGCAGGCTTCGGACGACATTGCCATTCGCCAGGAACTGCTGGTGGCGGCGTTCGAGGCGGCGTACCGCCAGCGCTACGCCTTTGTCATGCAAGGCAAACGCCTGGTGGTTGAGGCCGTTTCCGTCGAGGCGGTGCTGCCCGGCGAGGCGCCGGCCGAACCCGATTTGCCGGTGCATCCCGAGCGCGAGGTGCCGCGCCGCGCCAGTACCCGCATGTACACCGCAGGCACCGATGGACTGCCCGCGTGGCAGGACGCCGCGCTGGTGGTGCGGGGTGATCTGCGTGCAGGCGATGTGCTGGCCGGCCCGGCGATCATTGCCGAGCAAAACGCCACCACCATCGTCGAACCGGGCTGGGAAGCGCGCCTGACCCGCCACGACCATTTGCTGCTTGCGCGCCGCGTGCCGCGTGCCCAGCGCCACGCCGTGGGCACGCAGGTGGACCCGGTGTTGCTGGAAGTGTTCAACAACCTGTTCATGAACATCGCCGAGCAGATGGGCCTGCAGCTGCAGAACACGGCCTACTCGGTCAACATCAAGGAGCGGCTCGATTTCTCCTGCGCGCTCTTTGACGCCGAGGGCCAGCTCATTGCCAACGCGCCGCACATGCCGGTGCACCTGGGCAGCATGGGCGAGAGCATCAAGACGGTGATCCGCAAGAACGCAGGCGCCATGCAGCCTGGCGACGTGTTTGTGCTGAACGACCCCTACCACGGGGGCACGCACCTGCCCGACATCACCGTCATCACGCCGGTTTACCTGGACCACAGCGGTCAGCCGAATTTCTATGTGGGAAGCCGCGGCCACCATGCCGACGTGGGCGGCACCACGCCGAGCTCGATGCCGCCGTTTTCCACGCGCATCGAGGAAGAGGGCGTGCAGATCGACAACTTCAAGCTGGTCGATGCGGGCGTGCTGCGCGAGGCGGAGATCTTGGCGCTGTTGGCGTCCGGCGAATACCCGTCGCGCAACCCGCAGCAGAATCTGGCCGACTTGAAAGCGCAAATTGCCGCCAACGAAAAAGGCGTGCAGGAGCTGCGCCGCATGGCCGAGCAGTTCGGCCTGCCCGTGGTGCAGGCCTATATGGGCCATGTGCAGGACAACGCCGAGGAATCGGTGCGCCGCGCGATCACGCGCCTTGCGACACGCATGCAAAACGGCGCCTTCACGCTGCAGCTGGACAACGGCGCCCAGATCACCGTGTCCGTTCGGCTCGATGCCGCCGCGCGCAGCGCCGTGGTGGATTTCACCGGCACCTCGCCGCAGCAGAGCAACAACTTCAACGCGCCCACGGCGGTGTGCATGGCGGCGGTGCTGTTTGTGTTCCGCTGCCTGGTGGACGACGATATCCCGCTCAACGCTGGTTGCCTGAAGCCCATCGAGGTGCTGATTCCGCCCGGTTGCATGCTCAACCCGAATCCGCCAGCCTCGGTGGTGGCGGGCAATGTGGAAACCTCCACCTGCATCACCAATGCCTTGTTCGGTGCGCTGGGCGTGATGGCGTCGAGCCAGCCCACCATGAACAACTTCACCTTCGGCAGTGAGCGCTACCAGTACTACGAAACCGTTGCCGGCGGCAGCGGCGCGGGTGGGGTGTTTGACGACGCCGGCCGCTTGATCGGCGGTTTCCCGGGAACCAGTGTGGTCCAGGCGCAGATGACCAATTCGCGCCTCACGGATCCTGAGGTGCTGGAGTTTCGCTTTCCGGTGCGGCTGGAGAGTTTTGCCATTCAGCGCGGTTCGGGCGGCGCCGGGCGCTGGCGCGGTGGGGACGGCGGCGTGCGACGGGTGCGTTTTTTGGAGCCCATGACGGCCAGCATCCTCTCCAACGGCCGCGTCCATCCGGCGTTTGGCATGGCAGGTGGCAGCGCGGGCGCACCGGGC
>JBATPF010000177.1:0-1658 GCA_049291355.1 Giesbergeria sp. | reverse complement strand
GAGCACCAGCCCGCCCGCCACCTCGGCGCGGCTGCCCGCGGCCCGTCCGAGCAGGCGCCCGGCCATCACCCCCAGCGTGACGGCCACGAGCGTGGTGCAGCCAATGGCGGCTGCGACAGGAAGAATGGGCACGTCGAGGAACGCCAGGCCCACGCCCACCACCATGGCGTCAATGCTGGTGGCAAAACCCGTCAGCGCCAGCACCCAAAAACCGTGCCGCGCGGGCTTGTCGGCGGCTTGCGCCTCGGGCGGTTTCAGTCCGTTGAACACCATGTGCGCGCCCAGCCCCAGCAGCAGCACAAACGCAATCCAGTGGTCCCAGGCTTTGACCTGGTCGGCTGCGGCCAGGCCCAGCGCCCACCCAATGACGGGTGTCGTGGCCTCGATAGCGCCAAAAATGGCGCCGGTGCGCAGCGCTTCGCGCCAGTGCGGGCGCTGCAGCGCCATGCCCTTGCCCACCGCGGCCGCAAAGGCGTCGGTGGACATGGCCAGCGACAGCAAGGCGATGGAAAGAGGATTCATGGCAGCGGTTTCAGTGTGAGGTTCAGCGGCGCAGCGCCAGCACCACCACGCCAGCCGCCACCAGCGCAATGCCCAGCCAACCTGTGCCTGACGGGCGCTCGCCCAGAAACACAAAGGCAAACACCGCCACCAGCACCAAGCTGAATTTGTCGACCGGCGCCACCTGCGACGCCTCGCCCAGCTGCAGCGCGCGAAAGTAGCACACCCAGGATGCCCCGGTGGCCAGGGCCGACAGCGTGAGAAACACCCAGGTCTTGCCCGGCAGCTGCAGCGGATTGCTCCATTTGCCTGCGGCCCAGACGAATGCGCTCAGCACGAAAACAATGATGACCGTGCGCACCAGCGTGGCCAGGTCGGAATCGACACCCTGGATGCCCACTTTGGCAAAGATGGCGGTGAGCGCGGCGAAGACGGCCGACAGCGCGGCCCAGAAAAACCAGCTGTGGGAGGCGGTGGATTGCATGCGTGTGCGGCGTTTTGCGCTGTAAGCCCGTCAACGGGTCGGTTTTTTTCTCTGAATGGGCATGCCAACTGTAGCGGGTAGCCCGTGCTCTCGGGAGCAGCAGGTGAAGACTTGCCGGCCCTTCACAGCCAGTGCCTACCGCCCCTCAAATTGGGCCGGTTGCTTCGCAAAGAACGCCTCGATCCCCGCGCGCATGTCGCGCGTCGCGGCGCAGTTGGCGAAGGCAGCGGTTTCGGCAGCTAGCTGGGCATCCAGGTTGTGGTCAAACGACGCGCGCATCAGCCGCTTGGTGGCGCCGTAGGCCAGCGTGGGGCCGTTGGCCAAGCGGTTGACCAAGGTGGCAGTGGCTTCGCCCAAGTGCTCGGCCGGCACCACGCGGTTGACCAGGCCCAGGCGCAGCGCGTCGGAGGCGGTGAGCGTGTCGCCCAGCAGCGCAATTTCCAGTGCGTGGCGCAGACCCACCAGGCGCGGCAGTGCCCACGAGGCGCCGACGTCGCAACTGGTGCCCAGGTTGATGTAGGCGAGGTTGAAGCGCGTGCCCTCGGCCGCAATCACAAAATCGGCCTGCAGCATGAGCGCCAGGCCGGCTCCGGCCGCGGCGCCATGCACTTTGGCGATGACGGGAGCGTTCATGCTGGCGAGAGTCTGCACGGCGGCGTTCAGCGGCCCAAGC
>JBATPF010000176.1:0-24493 GCA_049291355.1 Giesbergeria sp. | reverse complement strand
ACGTAACACGTGGCACTGCAGCAAATCGTTGAGCAAACCGTCATCGGCCTGGGTTATGACCTGGTCGAAATCGAGCGCAGTTCCGGCGGTCTGCTGCGCATCACCATTGATCTGCCTTGGCAGGCGCCCGCTGAAGGCGCAGTCCCGGCGGATGAGGTGTACGTCACGGTGGAAGACTGCGAAAAGGTCACCCGGCAGTTGCAGTTTGCGCTGGAAGTGGATGCGGTGGAATACCAGCGGCTTGAGGTGTCCTCGCCGGGTATTGACCGCCCATTGCGCCACGAACAGGATTTTGTGCGCTTTGAGGGTGAGGTGATTGACCTGACGCTCAAGCAGCCTATTGGAGCGGCGGCCGCAGGCCAGGTCAGCCCTTTGCGCAAGAAGTTTCGCGGCACGCTGGAGCGGGCCGAAGGCGGCTGGCAGATCACCTGGCGCGACGAGCCGGCGGTCAAAGTGGGTCAGCGTGTGAGCGCCAAGCGCGTCCCGGCGCCGCTGCAGGCCTTGGGCTTTGCGCTCGATGAGCTCAAAGACGCGCGGCTGGCGCCGATTGTGAATTTCAAGGGGCGCGGCGCCAAACCGGCGCCGCAATGATTCCCCGAAAGGGTGAAGTGGATCGGGGCCGCAGCCGCGCTGCCCAAGGGTAAAAGAAATAGGAGAGTCGTTGCATGAATCGCGAACTGTTGATGTTGGTTGAAGCCATTTCGCGCGAGAAGAACGTCGAGCGCGACGTGGTGCTGGGCGCCGTCGAATTGGCACTGGCACAGGCGACGAAAAAGCTCTATTCCGGCGAAGTGGACATCCGTGTGGCGCTGGACCGCGACAGCGGCAATTACGAAACCTTCCGCCGCTGGCTCGTGGTGCCCGACGATGCGGGTTTGCAGAATCCGGACGCCGAAGAACTCCTGATGGACGCCCGTGATCGGGTGCCCGACGTCGAGGTGGGCGAGCACATCGAAGAGGGCATTGAATCCGTGCCCATTGGCCGCATTGGCGCGATGGCGGCCAAGCAGGTCATTTTGCAGAAGATCCGCGACGCAGAGCGCGAAATGCTCTTGTCCGACTTTATGTCGCGCGGCGAAAAAATCTTCACGGGTACCGTCAAGCGCATCGACAAGGGCGATCTGATCGTCGAGTCCGGGCGGGTGGAGGGGCGTTTGCGCCGCAGCGAGATGATCCCCAAGGAAAACCTGCGCAGCGGTGACCGCGTGCGCGCCATGATCATGGAGGTGGACCTGACGCTGCGCGGCGCGCCCATCATCCTCTCGCGCTCGGCACCCGAATTCATGATTGAGCTGTTCCGCCATGAGGTGCCCGAGATCGAGCAGGGTCTGCTGGAAATCAAGAGCTGCGCCCGTGACCCCGGCAGCCGGGCCAAGATTGCCGTGCTCTCGCACGATCGCCGCGTAGATCCGATCGGCACCTGCGTGGGTGTGCGCGGCACCCGCGTCAATGCCGTCACCAACGAGCTCGCGGGCGAGCGGGTAGACATTGTGTTGTGGTCTGAAGATCCGGCGCAGTTCGTCATTGGTGCGCTGGCTCCCGCCAACGTTTCGTCCATTGTGGTGGACGAAGAAAAGCACGCCATGGACGTGGTGGTGGACGAAGAAAATCTGGCCATCGCCATTGGCCGTGGCGGCCAGAACGTGCGCCTGGCGTCCGACCTCACTGGTTGGAAAATCAACATCATGGACGCCGCCGAGTCGGCCCAGAAGCAAGCCGACGAGACCGACACTGCGCGCCACCTTTTCATGGAAAAGCTCGACGTGGACCAGGAGATCGCCGACATCCTGATCGAGGAAGGTTTCAATACGCTCGAAGAAGTGGCCTACGTGCCGCTGCAGGAAATGCTCGAAATCGAGAGCTTCGACGAAGACACCGTGAACGAACTGCGTGCGCGTGCCAAAGACGTGCTGCTCACCATGGAAATCGCCCGTGAGGACAGCGTCGAAAGTGTGTCGCAGGACCTTCGCGACCTCGAAGGCGTGACGCCTGAGTTGATGGCGAAGTTGGCCGAGGGCGGCATTCACACCCGCGACGATCTGGCCGATTTGGCCATCGACGAATTGACCGAGCTGACCGGGCAGTCCGAAGACGATGCCAAGGCATTGATCATGAAAGCACGCGAACATTGGTTCGCGGGGCAAGAGTAAAGGTCAGGGAGGCACCAAGCACATATGTCCAGTATTACAGTCGCCGAGTTCGCCAGCGAACTCAAAAAAACTCCTGATGTCTTGCTCGAACAGCTCAAGTCTGCCGGTGTCGCCAAAGCCGATGCGGCCGATGCGTTGACCGAGGGAGACAAGCAAAAATTGCTCGCGCACCTGCAGGCCAGCCACGGCGTGGGAGGGGCAGATCGCAAGAAAATCACCTTGGTCAAGCGCTCAACCAGCGAGATCAAGCAGGCCGACGCTTCGGGCAAGGCGCGCACCATTCAGGTAGAGGTGCGCAAGAAGCGCACGTTCGTCAAGCGCGACGACACCGCCGAGACCGCTGCCCCGGTGGACGATCCAGCCGAAGCGGCGCAAGCCGCCGAGTCCGCCCAAGCCGCTGACCGCGACAACGCCGATTTGGCTCGCCGCGAGGAAGAGGCGCGTCACCAAGCCGAACTCATCAGCCGCCAGGAGCAAGACCTGAGCGAGAAGCGGCGCGAACGCGAAACGCGCGAGCAGCGCGAACGCGAAGCTGCCGAACGCGCCGCCGCCTATGCCGCGCAGGAAGCCGGCAAAAAGGCCCAGGTGTCGGCCGAGAAGCAGGAAGCCACGCGCGAACAGGCTGCAGAAGCTGCCGCCCGCGTGGAAGCACAAACGGAAGCGCGCGAAAAGGCCGAGACCGAGTCGCGTGCCCGCGCCGCCGAGGAAGCCGCGCGCGCTACCGATTTGGATGAACGCCGCCGCAAGGCTTTGGCCGAGGCCGCTGCCATCCGCTCGATGATGTCTACACCAGCCAAAGTGCTGGTGGCCAAGAAGCCTGAAGAGCCCAAGCCGGCGCCGCGCGCCGCTGCGGATGCCAAGAAGGGTACGTTGCACAAGCCCGCTGCCGCGCCTGGCGCTGCACCGCGCAATGCGGGTGCTGGCGCAGGTGCAGGTGCGCCGGGCGGTGCAGGCAAGGAAGTGAAGTCGGCCAAGCTCTCGTCGAGCTGGGCAGGCGATCCGGCCAAGAAAAAGGGCATTCCTACCCGTGGAGACACCGGCGGAGGCCGTGGTGGAGGCGGTAGTGCCTGGCGCAGTGGCGCACGCAGCGGCGGCCGCCGTGGCAATGACCGCGACCGTTCCGACCAGCACGCCCATGCAGCGCCCGCGGAGTTCCGCAGCATTGAAGTGCACGTGCCCGAGACCATTACCGTGGCCGAGCTGGCGCACAAGATGTCGATCAAGGCGTCCGAAGTCATCAAGGCCTTGATGAAGATGGGCCAGATGGTCACCATCAACCAGCCCCTGGACCAGGACACCGCGATGATCGTCGTGGAAGAAATGGGCCATACGGCGGTGGTGGCAGCACTGGACGACCCCGAGGCGTTTTCCCAGGAAGATTCGTCTGCGCAGAACGCCGAACTGGTTTCCCGCGCTCCCGTGGTTACCGTCATGGGCCACGTGGACCACGGCAAGACCTCGCTGCTCGACTACATCCGCCGCACCAAGGTGGCAACGGGTGAGGCCGGTGGCATCACGCAGCACATCGGCGCCTACCACGTCGAGACGCCGCGTGGCATGGTCTCTTTCCTTGACACCCCAGGCCACGAGGCGTTCACCGCCATGCGTGCCCGTGGTGCGCAAGCGACCGATATCGTGATTCTGGTGGTGGCTGCAGACGACGGCGTGATGCCGCAGACGCGCGAAGCCATCAAGCACGCCAAGGCGGCCAATGTGCCCATGGTGGTGGCGATCACCAAGTCCGACAAGCCGGACGCCAACTTTGACCGCGTCAAGCAGGAACTGGTGGTTGAGCAGGTGGTTCCCGAGGAATATGGCGGCGATACACCGTTCGTACAGGTCTCCTCCAAGACCGGCATGGGCATCGATACGCTGCTTGAGCAGGTGCTCTTGCAGGCCGAAGTGATGGAACTCAAGGCGACAGTGGACACGCTGGCCAAGGGTCTGGTCATTGAGGCGCAACTGGACAAGGGCCGCGGCCCGGTCGCCACGGTGCTGGTGCAGTCGGGCACGCTGAAAGTGGGCGATATTGTTCTGGCCGGCCAGACCTTTGGCCGCGTGCGCGCCATGCTGGACGAAAACGGCAAGACCGCCAAGACGGCAGGCCCCTCCATTCCGGTGGAAATTCAGGGCCTCACCGAAGTGCCGCAGGCGGGCGACGAGTTCATGGTGCTCACTGACGAGCGCCGTGCACGCGAAATCGCTACCTACCGCGCCGGCAAGTTCCGCAACACCAAGCTGGCCAAGATGCAAGCTGCCAAGCTGGAGAACATGTTCTCCGACATGACGGCGGGCGAAGTGAAAACGCTGCCCATCATCGTCAAGGCCGACGTGCAGGGTTCGCAGGAAGCGCTGTCGCAGTCCCTGCTCAAACTCTCCACCGACGAGGTCAAGGTGCAGTTGGTGTACACCGGCGTCGGTGCCATCAGCGAGTCCGACATCAACCTGGCCATTGCGTCCAAGTCCATCGTCATCGGCTTCAACGTGCGGGCCGATTCCGGCGCGCGCAAACTGGCCGAAGCCAACGATGTCGACCTGCATTACTACAGCATCATCTATGACGCTGTGGACGAGCTCAAGGTGGCCATGTCCGGCATGCTGGCCCCAGAGCAGCGCGAGGAAATCATCGGCACGGCCGAGATCCGCACCGTGTTCGTCGCCTCCAAGATCGGCACCGTGGCCGGTTCGTACATCACCTCGGGCATGGTGCATCGCAATGCCAAGTTCCGCCTGCTGCGCGACAACGTGGTCATCTACACCGGCGAAGTCGATTCGCTCAAGCGCCTCAAGGACGACGTCAAGGACGTCAAGGAAGGCTTCGAGTGCGGTATCAAGCTCAAGAACTACAACGACATCAAGGAAGGTGATCAGCTGGAGTTCTTTGACATCAAGGAAATCGCCAGAACACTATGAAGCACCCCCTGCGTCGCTTCGCGCCTTCCCCCTCTCTCGAATCGCTTTGCGATTCGGGAGGGGGACGCCCCCGGTACTGCGGGGCGGCGCGGCCGGCCAAGGCCCTTGTGCGGGGGCGCTGGCATTGGCCGCGCCACGTTCATGCGGCGTCGTCGGTGATTGGCGTAGTGGGTTACTAACATGGCAGCCAAGAAATCCTCCACGCCCAACCGCGCCTTCAAGGTGGCCGACCAGATCCAGCGCGATCTGTCGGAGCTGATCGCGCGCGAGTTGAAGGATCCGCGCGTTGGCATGGTCACCATCCAGTCGGTGGAAGTGACGCCCGATTACGCGCACGCCAAGGTGTTCTACAGCGTGCTGACGGGTCAGCCGGCCGCCACGCAAGAAGCACTTGACCAGGCGGCGGGGTTCCTGCGCGCCGGCCTGTTCAAGCGCCTGCATATCCACACCGTGCCTACGCTGCATTTCGTGTTTGACCGCACGCCCGAGCATGCGGCGGACATGAATGCGCTGATTGCCCAGGCGGTCGCTTCGCGTTCCAAAGAGGAGTAGCTTGAGCACCGCCGGGCCGCCCCAAGGTGCGAAGGCCCCCTTGGGGGGCAGCGATTCGCGCGCAGCGCAAGAGCGTGGGGGCTTGGCTCGCGCGCCACGCACCAGGGTGCAACGGCGCCCTGTGCATGGGGTGTTGTTGCTTGACAAGCCGCTGGGGCTCTCCAGCAACCAGGCCTTGCAAAAGGCCAAATGGCTGTTGCGCGCGGAAAAAGCCGGCCATACCGGTACGCTTGATCCGCTGGCCACGGGCGTACTGCCGCTGTGTTTTGGCGCGGCGACCAAATTCAGCCAGCTGCAGCTCGACGCTCCGAAGACGTACCACGCGGTGGCGCGCCTGGGCGTGACGACCAGCACGGGCGACGCTGAGGGTGAGGTGCTGGCCGAGCGGCCCGTTCCGCCCGAGGCGCTCTCCCCCGAGCGGCTCGCGGCCGTGCAACGCCAGTTCACCGGCCCGATAGCGCAGGTGCCGCCGATGCACAGCGCCTTGAAGAAAGACGGGCGCGCACTGTACGAATACGCGCGCGCAGGCATTGAGGTGGAGCGCGCCGCGCGTGAAGTGGAAATTTTTGAGCTAAATCTGGCTCCAGCGCTTGATGCGTATACGTATCCAGCTATCAACATTGTAGTGAAATGCAGCAAAGGCACTTACATCCGCACCCTCGGCGAAGATATCGGAGCGGCACTCGGTTGTGGCGCCCACCTGATCTTTTTGCGCCGCATTGAAACCGGAGGCCTGGGGCTGGCCGACTGCGTTACGCTAGCCGCCCTGGAAGCCATGAACGAAGACGCTCGCCTTGCCTGCCTGGCGCCGGCTGAGTTGTTGCTCGCCGGTCAACCCCGCGTTGAGCTGGACGCCTACGAGGCCGGGCGCTTCCTCTCCGGTTTGCGCCGCCGTGGCGCCTGGCCCGATGCGCCCGCAGTTGCGGTGTTCGGGCAAGCGCCTGCCGCGCTATTGGGTGCGGGCCATGTGGTGGCAGGCGAATTGATCCCCGATCGGTTGCTGAGCCCGGTAGAAGTTGAACAAATCTTGAAGAGCACGCCGAGCGCAGCAAGCGCCGGCATTTTGGAAACGACATGAACAAGCAAATTCGCAACATCGCCATCATTGCCCACGTGGACCATGGCAAAACCACCATGGTGGACCAGCTGCTGCGCCAGTCGGGCACGTTCGCCGAGCACGAAAAAATGGTCGACACGGTGATGGACAACAACGCCATCGAACGCGAGCGCGGCATCACCATTCTGGCCAAGAACTGTGCCGTGACCTGGGAGGGTACGCACATCAACATCGTCGACACCCCCGGCCACGCGGACTTTGGCGGCGAAGTGGAGCGCGCCTTGTCCATGGTCGACGGCGTGGTGCTGCTGATTGACGCGCAGGAGGGCCCGATGCCGCAAACGCGCTTCGTCACCAAGAAGGCGCTGGCGCTGGGCCTCAAGCCCATCGTCGTCGTCAACAAAGTGGACAAGCCCGGCGCCAATCCCGACAAGGTGGTGAATGCCGCCTTTGACTTGTTCGACAAGCTTGGCGCAACCGACGAGCAGCTCGATTTCCCGGTGGTCTACGCCTCGGGCATCAACGGCTGGACCTCGCTGGTGGAAGGCGAGCCGGGCGAGCAATGGGGTCCCGACATGTCGGCGCTGTTTGAAACCGTGCTCAAGCACGTTCCCGCGCACGAAGGTGACGAGAATGCGCCGCTGCAACTGCAGATCTCGGCGCTTGATTTCTCCACCTTTGTGGGCCGCATTGGCGTGGGCCGTATCAACCAGGGCACCATCAAACCCAATATGGACGTGGTCGTCATGGAAGGGCCGGACGGCAAATCCTACAAAGGCCGCGTCAACCAGGTGCTGACCTTCCAAGGTCTGGAGCGCGTGCAAGCCACCGAGGCCGGCCCGGGCGAAATCGTGCTGATCAACGGCATCACCGACATTGGAATTGGCGTGACGGTAACCGACCCCACGAACCCCGCTCCGCTGCCCATGCTCAAGGTGGATGAGCCCACGCTCACGATGAATTTCTGCGTCAACACCAGCCCGCTGGCTGGCCGCGAAGGCAAGTACATCACCAGCCGCCAGATCTGGGACCGCCTGCAGAAGGAGCTGCAGCACAACGTGGCCCTGCGCGTCAGCGAGACCAATGAAGAAGGTATTTTTGAAGTCATGGGCCGGGGCGAACTGCACCTGACCATCCTGCTGGAGAACATGCGCCGCGAAGGCTACGAAATGGCCGTCTCCAAGCCACGCGTGCTGTTCAAGGACGTGGGCGGGGTGCGGCACGAGCCGATTGAGCTGGTGACTGCTGACATCGAGGAAACCCACCAGGGCGGCGTGATGCAGGCGCTGGGCGAGCGCAAGGGCGAACTAGTGAACATGGAGCCGGACGGCCGCGGCCGCGTGCGTCTGGAATACCGCATTCCGGCGCGTGGGCTGATTGGTTTCACCAACGAATTCCTGAACCTGACACGCGGCTCGGGTTTGATCAGCAATATTTTTGACAGCTATGAGCCGCACAAGGGCGAGATTGGCAGCCGCAAGAACGGCGTGCTGATTTCCATGGACGACGGAGAGATTTTTACCTACGCGCTGGGCAAGCTCGACGACCGTGGCCGTATGTTCGTCAAGGCCAACGACCCGGTGTACGAAGGCATGATCGTCGGCATCCACAGCCGCGACAACGATCTGGTGGTGAACGCCACCCGCACCAAGCAGCTGACCAACTTCCGTGTCTCCGGCAAGGAAGACGCGATCAAGGTTACGCCGCCGATTGACCTGACGCTGGAATACGGTGTCGAGTTCATCGAAGAGGACGAGCTGGTGGAAATCACGCCCAAGTCGGTGCGCCTGCGCAAGCGCCACCTCAAAGAGAGTGACCGCAAGCGCGCCAGCCGCGAATAAGGTGTGTCCACCGCTGCAGGCCCACAGCCGGTGTTGACCGGCCTGCGTGCGCGTCCCATGACGCATGCGCGGGCGGTTTGGACCATGGTGGGCGCGACCTTTCTCTGGTCCATTGCCGGGGTGGTGACACGCCAGCTCGAAAACGCGCGCAGCTTCGAGCTGACTTTCTGGCGCAGCTTTTTCACCGTGCTCTCGCTGCTGGTTTTGCTGCCAGCGCTGCGCGGCCGGGGAGCACTGCGCCCGCTGGTGTCGGGCGGGCGTTCGCTGTGGCTCTCCGGGCTGTGCTGGAGCGTGATGTTCACCGCTTTCATGGTCGGCATTACGCTGATGTCTGTGGCGAACGTGCTCGTCACCATGGCCTGCGGCCCCTTGCTCACCGCCGTGGTGGCCTGGATCTTCATTGGTCACCGCATTGCGCGGCGTACCTGGGTGGCGATTGCGCTGGCCGGGCTCGGTATTGCCTGGATGTTTGGCACCCAGGTGCGCGACGTGCCGCTGACCGGCACCCTGGTGGCCTTGTGCATTCCACTGGCCGCGGCGGTGAACTGGACGGTGGTCCAGCACGCGCAGAGGCAGGGTGAATCGATCGATCTGATGCCCGCGGTATTGATTGGCGCGGTGCTGTCCGCGTTGTCCACGCTGCCCTTCGCCTGGCCTTTTGCGGCCTCAATGCACGATCTGGCGCTGTTGGCGCTGCTCGGCCTTGTGCAACTCGCCATACCCTGCTTGCTGGTGGTGCGCTGTGGGCGGGTACTTAAGGCCCCGGAAATGGCCTTGCTGGGTCTGCTTGAAGTAATTTTCGGTATTTTGCTGGCGTGGTGGGGAGCAGGGGAACGCCCTGGTCCGGCTGTGCTGACGGGCGGCGCGCTGGTGATCGGCGCGCTGGTGTTCAACGAATGGTTGGGTTGGAGGGAGCAGGCATGAACGCGCTAACGCAGGATCTGGTGTGCGAAGTGAAGGGGAACCTGGGGTTTGTGACTTTGAACCGGCCCCGGGCATTGAACGCGCTGACGCTCGACATGGTGCGCGGCTTGATGACCGTATTGCTCGCCTGGCGAGACGACCCGCAGGTGCTGGCCGTTGCCGTGCGCGGCAGCAACAAAGAGGGTGTGTTTGGTGCTTTCTGCGCCGGCGGCGACATTCGCTTTCTGCACCAGGGGGGAAGCACGGGCGATCCGCGTGTGGAGGATTTCTTCACGGAGGAATACGCCCTCAACCACCTGATTCACACTTACCCCAAGCACTACGTGGCTTTCATGGACGGCATCGTGATGGGCGGCGGCATGGGCATCAGCCAGGGCGCTGCCCTGCGCCTGGTGACGGAGCGCACCAAGTTGGCCATGCCCGAGACGGCCATCGGTTTGTTCCCCGATGTGGGCGGGGGGTATTTCTTGTCGCGCTGCCCCGGCCACACCGGGGAGTGGTTGGCGTTGACGGGGGAAACCATTGGCGCAGACGAGGCCCTCGCGCTTGGTCTGGCAGATGCCCGGCTGGAGCTGCCCGCGCTTGCGCCCTTGTGGGACGAACTGGGTTCCGGCAGGGTGAAGTGCAGCGCAGACATCAAAAACCTGATTGCTACAAAATACATAGCTTCTAGCGCTCATGAAATAAGCGCTAGAGCCAAAATTGACCATTATTTTTCAATGGATTCTGTGAGCACCATTGTTGGCGCCCTGGAAGCCAGCGCAGGCGAATGGGAAGCCAAGACGGCGGCCACCTTGCGCAAGCGTTCACCCTTGATGCTGCATGTGGTGTTGGAGCAGATCCGGCGTGGTCGCACCTTGTCACTTTCCGACGACCTGCGCATGGAGCGCGACATGGTCCGCCATTGTTTCCACCTGCGACCCGGTCAGAGCGAGACGCTGGAGGGCATCCGCGCGCTCGCCGTGGACAAGGACCACACGCCCCGTTGGGCGCCCGCGCGCATTGAAGACGTGACGCCGGAGATGGTGGCGCAGTTCTTCGCCAGCCCCTGGCCGGCGCATGCCCACCCGCTGGCTGCGCTGCGCTGACAAGAGGCCGTCATGCCCGTCGCGCAATTCGCCGATGCCATGGCCTGGCAATCAGCGAATGTGCTGGCAGATCGGAGAGATCAGGAAGTTCAGGGGCGGACGATTTTCCAGCTTCCTCCCACGCCATCGCCCACCATGTCGCCCGATTTCTGGTCTTTGATGAAGTAGTACAGCGGCTGTCCGCGGTAGGCCCATTGCTGGCTGCCGTCAGCGCGCGTGACGATGGAGTAGTCGCCCATGGGTTGGGCGGCGCTGGCAACGGGCAGCGGTGGCCAGTTGGCGGCGCATTGGGCGTTGCAGTTGGACATGCTGGGGCCGTCCTTGGAAAAAACGTACAGCGTATTGCCTGTGGGACCGATAAGGCGCCCATCTACGGCACGGGTGGGCATGTCGGACGCCATCCTGCTGGAATGAGACGGCATCATCGAGCAGCCCCCGAGCAGGGCGGCCGCCAAGAGGGTAGGTGCGAGCAGCTTCATGGGTGTGACTCCTGAAAGGACAAAACACCAATGTAGGAGCGATTGCGGGCAGACCGTGTCAGCCAACAGGCCGAGCAAGACCCCCACGAGCTCTGCAACCCGCGCGTGCTACCGGTGGTGGCTCTTCATGACGCGCTCCACCTCGCGCTTGCCCTCGCGGTCTTTGATGGTGTCGCGCTTGTCGTGCTCGGCCTTGCCTTTGGCCAGGGCAATGTCCACTTTGGCGCGCCCGTCTTTCCAGTGGAGATTGAGGGGAACGAGCGTAAAGCCCTTTTGCTCCACCTTGCCGATCAGGCGCTTGATCTCTTCTTTGTGCAGCAAAAGCTTTTTGGTGCGCGCCGCTTCGGGGCTGACGTGGGTGGACGCAGTTTTGAGCGGATTGATCTGGCATCCGATCAGGTAGAGCTCGCCCTCGCGAATCACCACGTAGCCATCGGTCAGTTGCACTTTGCCTTCGCGCAGCGCTTTGACTTCCCAGCCTTGCAACACCATCCCCGCCTCGTAGCGTTCTTCGAAGAAATAGTTGTACGCCGCCTTCTTGTTGTCGGCGATGCGGGAAGCGGAGTCGGGTTTTTTAGCCATCAGGTGCGTGCAGGGCGCCAGTGCGGAGGCCAGAGAGCCGTCTCTACAATCACTGTTGTTGCGCAGTTGCGATTCTAGTCAGAGCCAGCGAGCGCAACTGCCGCGCGCTGCTGCCCCGTTGTCCATGAAACAAGTCCATAAATCCGTCCTGATCTGGTACAGCCCTCAGGAAATGTTCACGTTGGTCACCGACGTGGGCCGCTACCCCGAGTTTCTTCCCTGGTGTGACCATGCCCGCGTGCTGGAGCAGGCGCAGGAGAGCATGGTGGCCGAGGTGGGCATTGCCATGGGAGGCATTCGCCAGACGTTTGTCACCCGCAACACGCATGAAGCCGGCAGGCGGGTACAGATGCAGCTCGTCAAGGGGCCCTTTTCCCGTCTCAACGGGGACTGGCACTTTGACCCCCTGGGCGATGGCAGCGAGCGTGCCGCACGCGTCAAACTTCAGCTCGACTATGGCTTTGACAACGCTGCGCTGGCTGCGCTGGTAGGGCCGGTGTTTGACCGCATCGCCGCAACCATGGTGGATGCCTTTGTCAAGCGGGCCGAGCAGGTCTATGGCTGAAGCCCAAGCGCCGGCTGGCAGGCTGCGCATTGCGGTATGGGTCTGCGCGGCTCCCGGTGCGGTCCGCGAATGGACGGGGGAACTTCCTGCCGGTGCCCGGGTGATCGATGCGCTGCGCGCCAGCGGCTGGGCAGACAGTGAAACGGGATGGGTGGCGGGCGTCTGGGGCCGAGTGGTTCCGGTCGCTCAAGATCTGCGCGACGGCGACCGGGTGGAAATGTACCGCCCCCTCACGGTAGACCCCAAGGTGGCCCGGCGCGAACGTTTTGTGCGGCAAGGCCGCCGGGGTGCCGGCTTGTTTGCGCGTGGGCGGCAACCGGGTTCGTAAAGTTCAGGGCTTGCAGTCGGAATCGAGGATGGATTGGGCCCGTTTGCGCTCAACTGCGCGACTGGCGTCGTCCATGAACACCTGCTCGCCCTTGGCGTTGGTGTGTTTCATCAGCTGACCCGAGTCCAGCGAGGCTTTGGCCTGTTTGGCGCGGGTGCAGTTTTCGGCGCGGTCGGCAGCGAGTTTTTGCTGCGCAGCCTTGTCCTTGGCTGCCTTTGCGGCTTCGGCCTCGGCCTCGGCTTTGGCCTTGCGCTCCTCCAGCACTTTGTCCGTGCCCTTGGCAGACGATGCTGCGGCAGGTTTCGGCGTTGGCGACGAAGGCGCGGACTGCGTGTCGGCGGCCACTGGCGCAACGGGCGTGATGCGTTGGTTCGGCTGGCGCAGGATGTCTTTTTCAGGGATTTCCAACGGAGGCGGACGGTCGCTGAAGACCTTGCGTCCATCCTTGTTGATCCATTGCCACTGCGCCATGGCGCCCGCAGACCAGGCGCAGGCGAAGGCCACCAAGCAGAGTTTGTAAAGCTTCATGGATGCAGTTTAGCGGCAGCGACGCTCCGTGGAGCGGGGAATTACGGCAGGTACAATTGTTTTTTTGGAGCTTTCACATGCGCCTTCTAGGCAAAGCGCTCACCTTCGACGACGTGTTGCTGGTGCCAGCGTATTCTCAGGTCCTGCCCAAGGACGCCTCTCTCGCCACCCGTTTTTCGCGCAATATCCGGCTCAATCTGCCGCTGGTTTCCGCTGCCATGGACACCGTCACCGAGGCACGTCTGGCCATCGCTATCGCTCAGGAGGGTGGCATTGGCATCGTGCACAAGAACCTGACGGCACAGGAGCAGGCCGCGCATGTGGCCAAAGTCAAGCGGTATGAATCGGGCGTAGTGCGCGACCCGGTGGTGATCACCCCGGAGCACACGGTACTGCAGGTGCTGCAATTGTCCGAGCAATTGGGCATTTCAGGGTTTCCGGTGTGCGATGGCGGCAAGGTGGTCGGCATCGTCACAGGCCGCGACCTGCGCTTTGAGACGCGCTACGACGTCAAAGTGCACCAGATCATGACGCCGCGCGAGAAGCTCATTACCGTCAATGAAAAGGACGGCACGTCGCCCGCCGAGGCCAAGGCTTTGCTCAACAAGCACAAGCTTGAGCGCCTGCTGGTGGTGAACGATGCCTTTGAGCTCAAGGGCTTGATTACGGTGAAGGACATCACCAAACAGACCAGTTTTCCGAATGCCGCGCGCGACGCGTCGGGCCGTCTGCGCGTCGGCGCTGCCGTGGGCGTGGGGGAGGGCACCGAGGAGCGTGTCGAGGCCCTCGTCAAGGCGGGAGTTGACGCCATCGTGGTGGATACGGCCCATGGCCACAGCAAAGGCGTGATCGAGCGCGTGCGCTGGGTCAAGCAAAACTACCCCGGCGTGGATGTGATTGGCGGCAACATTGCCACCGGCTCGGCCGCACTCGCCTTGGTGGAGGCTGGTGCCGACGCCGTCAAGGTAGGCATTGGCCCCGGCTCCATCTGCACCACGCGCATCGTCGCTGGCGTGGGCGTCCCTCAGATCATGGCCATTGACAACGTAGCCACCGCGCTCCAGGGCACAGGCGTCCCCCTGATTGCCGACGGCGGCGTGCGCTTCAGCGGTGATATTGCCAAGGCTTTGGCGGCAGGTGCCAGCACCATCATGATGGGCGGCATGTTTGCCGGCACCGAAGAGGCGCCGGGAGAAGTCATCCTGTTCCAGGGCCGCAGCTACAAAAGCTACCGCGGCATGGGCAGCATTGGTGCCATGCAGCAAGGCAGTGCCGACCGCTACTTTCAAGAGTCGAGCACCGGCAACCCGAACGCCGACAAGCTGGTGCCCGAGGGCATTGAAGGCCGCGTGCCCTACAAGGGCTCCATGGTGTCCATCGTCTACCAGATGGCCGGCGGTGTGCGCGCTGCCATGGGCTACTGTGGTTGCGCCACCATTGAGGACATGAACAACAAGGCCGAGTTCGTCGAGATCACTACCGCCGGCATTCGCGAAAGCCACGTGCACGACGTGCAAATCACCAAGGAAGCGCCGAACTACCGCGCGGACTAATTCCACCCCTGCGCCGCCTGCGGCGTCACCCGCTCAATGGGGCGGCTCCGGCGGACCGGCGGAGCCGGATCCGCAGTGCTACAGGTGAGTGGCCGGGCGCAATGGTTGAGGCCGCTTGTGATCGCGGCCCTTTTTATTCGCAGTTAATCGTCGACCCTCATGCAGCACCAGAAAATTCTCATTCTCGATTTCGGCTCCCAGGTCACTCAGCTGATTGCCCGCCGCGTGCGCGAAGCCCATGTGTACTGTGAGGTCCACCCCTGCGACGTGACCGACGCCTGGGTGCGCGAGTTTGCTGCGGACGGCATGCTCAAGGGCGTGATTCTTTCGGGCAGCCACGCCAGCGTTTACGAAGACACCACCGACAAGGCGCCCCAGGCCGTTTTCGAGCTGGGCGTGCCGGTGCTGGGCATCTGCTACGGCATGCAGACCATGGCGCACCAATTGGGCGGCAAAGTGGAAGGTGGTCACCAGCGCGAATTTGGTTTTGCATCGGTGCGTGCACGCGGCCACACCGCGTTGCTCAAAGACATTGCCGACTTCACCACGCCGGATGGCCACGGCATGCTCAACGTCTGGATGAGTCACGGCGACAAAGTCACCGAGCTGCCACCGGGCTTCAAGCTGATGGCCTCGACCGACAGTTGCCCCATTGCCGGAATGGCCGACGAGTCGCGGCACTTTTACGCCGTCCAGTTTCATCCCGAGGTGACGCACACGCAGCAAGGCAAGGCGATTCTTGAGCGTTTTGTGCTCGGTATCTGCCAGGTCATGCCCGATTGGGTCATGCGCGACCACGTGGCGGAAGCCGTGGCCCTGATCCGCAAGCAGGTGGGCGACGAGGAGGTGATTCTGGGCTTGTCGGGTGGTGTGGATTCTTCCGTGGCCGCTGCGCTGATTCACCGCGCCATTGGCGATCAACTGACCTGCGTGTTTGTGGACCACGGCCTGTTGCGCCTCAATGAAGGCGACATGGTCATGGACATGTTTGTCGGCAAGCTGCATGCCAAAGTGATTCGTGTCGATGCGAGCGAGCTGTTCCTCGGCAAGCTCGCGGGCGTGGTCGATCCGGAGGCCAAACGCAAGATCATTGGCGGTGAGTTCGTCACCGTATTCAAACAGGAAGCGGCCAAGCTGACCCGCGCCGGTGCCAAGGGCGCCAAATGGCTCGCGCAGGGCACCATCTACCCCGACGTGATCGAATCGGGTGGCGCCAAGAGCAAAAAAGCGGTCACCATCAAAAGCCACCACAACGTGGGCGGCCTGCCAGAGCAGCTTGGCCTCAAGCTCCTGGAGCCCCTGCGCGATCTGTTCAAGGACGAAGTACGCGAACTTGGCGTGGCCCTGGGTCTGCCGCCCGAGATGGTCTATCGCCACCCCTTTCCCGGCCCCGGCCTGGGTGTGCGCATCCTGGGCGAAGTGAAGCCGGAATACGCCGACCTGCTGCGCCGTGCGGATGCCATCTTCATTGAGGAGCTGCGCAACTTCAAGGACGAGGAGAGCGGAAAGAGTTGGTACGACCTGACGAGCCAGGCCTTCGCTGTGTTCCTGCCGGTCAAGAGCGTCGGCGTGATGGGCGACGGCCGCACCTACGACTACGTAGTGGCCCTGCGCGCCGTGCAGACCAGCGACTTCATGACGGCCGACTGGGCCGAGTTGCCCTACGCTCTGCTCAAGAAAGTTTCCGGCCGCATCATCAACGAAGTGCGTGGCATCAACCGCGTGACTTACGACGTGAGCAGCAAGCCGCCGGCCACGATCGAGTGGGAGTGAGATCGGATCCGAGCAAGCGGCAACCGATGGTCTGGTTCAGGCCGACAACTGACCCGTCAGCGGGTCATAGGTTTTGCCATCGAGATCAACCATCAGGCCAGTCACCGGGTCATTCTTCGCGAGACGATAGGTGCCGGTTCCATTGCCATCGAGGCCACGGTAGTCGGCTTGTGCCAAGGTGACGCGATTGTTGTTGGACGCCACTCCGCCTGCAGTCCATTTATTCTCCGTCAGCCATTCGGTCGTGTTGGTGCCGTAGGGCGTGTCGAGCTTCCCGTCCAGTTGCATCTTGTAGAGCGTTGGGTCCATATTGAATCCTTCCGCCATCCGCAACGCAGCAGGATTCTTTTTGTAGTACGAGGCAGTCTCTTCGGGCATCGCGGACAGATCGCTTTTGATCAGGCTCGATCCATCGGTAGGAAACTTGGAAAGTGAGCCACTGTGAATAGCTTCGTAGTCAGCAGCAAACTGCGGATTGTTCTTGAAGAATGCGTAGCGTCCAAACGCCTCTTGGTCTCCACCCATGCGCGCGAGTCCCATCATGTTGAGGTAGTCGGGGGCCTGGTAGTCTGGGGCGAAGCTGCTGCCCAGTCCCTTTTCCCAAATCCGAAACTCCTCAAGATCCTTGAACGGGAGCTTGTCAGCCGCGGCGGATGAATCGGCCGCAAAGGTTTGTTGAGTGCTCTTGTAGGCACTGGATGTAGAGGTCGCCTGGGGGCCAGGTACCACGGCGGAGTTCCCCGACACCGCAACTGTGGACGAAAGCTGCTCCAGGCTGCTCTGCAGTTGTTTCAGGAAATTGACCGGATCGGTGCCCGAGCCGCTGTTGGCCGCTTGCTCTACTGCCTTGGAGGCCGTGGAGCCTTTGACGCCCAGCGACTGCAGCAGGCTCGTAGCTTGGGAAATATCGAGCATCATTCAACTCCTTTGACGATGAGCGATCGAATGCATCGACGGCGGGGGCGTCGGTACCCTGATCGAGAAAGCGCATCGCAAGTATGAGCCGCCGTCGTGGTTGCGGATGGACCGGTAAGCGGGGCGAATGCCCTGCATCTTTCCTGATATCCACCCCACTCCAAACGTTCCTGGGCGCGCGCAGGCCTGACCCCCGCGCGACACCCTTCCCGGGCAAACCCCCGGCGCTTCTTGCCCTTCGCGAAATAGACTTTCGGCCAAAAGGAAGATGCACCATGCGCCCACACCACGCTTTCTGGCCCCGACGATTGCCCGAGTCCATTGCCGTCCCCGCAACCTCGCTCTGGGACAACCTCGCAGTCAACGCCCGTCGCTATCCGGACAAGGCCGCGCTGGTCTTTTTTGGCACCGAAACAAGCTACCGCCAACTGGCCGAAGGAGCCGAGCGTTTGGCGGCCCAATTGCAGGCGGTGGGAGTCGGGCGTGGCGATCGGGTGGTGCTTTGTATGCAGAACTGCCCGCAGTGGGTGATGGCGCATTTCGCCATACTGCGCGCGAATGCCGTCGTTGTTCCGGTCAATCCCATGAACCGGGCCGAAGAACTCAAGCATTACATCACCGATCCGCAGGCACGCGTTGCCATCACCACGGACGATCTGGCCGGTGAACTTGCCGCTGCCAGTAATGCTTTGCCACAGGGGCAGGGGCTCTCCACCCTGATTGTGACGCGCTATACCGATGCCTTCGATGACTCGGTCGAAGGCGACGATGCTCCGCCCGCCGCGTGGCGCGAGTGGCTGACGCGCCACCATGACACACCCCTGCTCGCTGGCGGGCAGGTGCTGACTTGGAAGGATGCTCTTGCCTGCGTCGCGCCTGTGCCTGCGCATGTCGTCGGCCGCGACGATTTGGCCGTTCTTCCCTACACCAGCGGCACCACTGGTCTGCCCAAAGGCTGCATGCATCTGCACCGCAGCATCATGCACAACGCCATTGCCAGCTCGCTCTGGGGCTCGGGTTCGTCTGGCAATGTGGCGCTTGCAGCGGTTCCGATGTTCCACATCACCGGCATGGTGAGCGTCATGCACGCCACGCTCTACGGCGGCGGCACCTTGGTGCTGATGCCCCGCTGGGACCGCGATCTGGCCGGTCGCATGATTTCTCGCTACAAGGTAACCAGCTGGACCAATGTGCCGACCATGATCATTGATCTGCTCGGCAGCCCGAACTTCGCCAGCTATGACCTCTCTAGCCTGGTCTATATCGGAGGCGGCGGCGCCGCCATGCCACAGGCCGTGGCGCAGCGCCTGCAAGACCAATACGGCCTGCGCTACGCCGAAGGCTACGGCCTGACGGAAACTGCGGCGCCATCGCACTCGAATCCACCCGACGCACCCAAGCAGCAGTGCCTGGGTATTCCTTTCATGAGCACCGATGCCCGTGTCATCGATCCGGACAGCCTGGCGGAGCTGGGCATGGGCGAGCAAGGCGAGATCATCGTGCACGGACCAGAAGTGTTTGAAGGCTACTGGCAGCGCCCCGAGGCCACGGCGGCGGCGTTCATCGAGCTCGATGGCAAACGCTTCTTTCGTACCGGCGATCTGGGGCACGTGGACGCAGACGGCTACTACTTTTTGACCGACCGGCTCAAGCGCATGATCAATGCCTCGGGCTTCAAAGTGTGGCCGGCCGAGGTGGAGGCCTTGATGTTCCGCCACCCCGCAATCCAGGAAGCCTGCGTGATTGGCACACGCGACGCGTACCGAGGCGAAAGTGTCAAAGCGGTGGTGGTGCTGCGTGCCTCGCATGCCCATACGACGGAGCAGGACATCATGGACTGGTGTCATGACAACATGGCAGCCTACAAGGTGCCGCGTGCCGTGTTGTTTGTCGATGCCCTGCCCAAGAGTGGCAGCGGGAAGGTGATGTGGCGTGCGCTGCAGGAAGCTGAGGCAGTGCAGCAGCCCGCACCGAAAAAAAACCTTAACTGACAGCGCCCACCAGCTCGCCCAAATCGCGCTCAAGCAGCGACGGATCGCCGAGCTGCAGTTCGATCAAGCGGCGCAGATGGGTCACGCTGTCCAGGTCGAAGTGCGTGCACAGCAGGCCGAGCTGCCTGGCGTCCACATGAGCCACCAGAGCGGTCATTTCAATCTGGCCGCTGTCGCTCGACAACGGCAGGGTCAGGGTGCATACCGACTCTTGTTTCATGCGTACCCCTTCGGGCAGGACGATCAGCGCACCTTTGAGCGACAGATCGAGCACTTGCACTTGCAGCGTAAAGTCCCCGCTCACCAGCTGCGCCGGGGCCGCAAAATGCACGCGGACAAAATGGCGGCGTTCATGTGCCATGGAAAAACCTCCTCGCATCACTGCACGCCAGCAGCCCTTTGCACCAGCGCGATGGGACCAAGGCCTTCCCGGCCCGGATCACCCCGGTTATGTGAAATTTCGTTACGATGGTGTTCATGTGCTTGCCCCGTTCCGCAGTGTGATTTTGCTCCCGAAATGGATGCGTTTCCCGCCGCCTCGTGCAGCGCTTGGAGCACTGGCGCCTTCTCTGCCCTTGAAGGCCTTTGCGCAGAAAGCCGAAACCCAGGGTGTGCCGGTCCGACTGGGAGATTTTTTCGAGTTGCCCTGGCTGCACTGGGGTTTGCTGGCGCTGGGCCTTTTTTGCCTTATTTTGCTGTTGCATGTGATCGTGCTGCGGCGCAAGGTGGCTGAGCGCACCCAGCACGTGCGGGCCAGCGAGCAAAAGATTTCAGCAATTCTCGACAACGCCGGCGCACTGGTGTTCATCAAGGACACCGACTGCCGTTACCAGTATGTCAACCGGCAGGCGGCAGCTTTGATGGGTTGTGCCGTTGCCGAAATGATCGGCAAGGACGACGCCGCCTTTTTCGACGAAGCCACTGTGCGGGTTGTGCAAGCCAACGACCGGCGCGTTTTTGAGTCTCGCGAGCGCATCGAGGTGGAAGAAGCCACGGTCACGAAGGACGGTAAGGAGCTTCGCATCTATCTTGCCGTCAAGGTTCCCTTGTTCGACAGCCTTGGCGCGGTCATGGGTGTTTGCGGCTATTTGACCGATATCACCGCGCTGCGCCGCGCCGATGAATCGCTGCGCCTGGCGGCCACCATTTTTGAATCCCAGGAAGGAATGCTGATTGCAGGCCCCGATCGGCGAATCCTGCGCGTCAATGGTGCGCTGCTCCGCCTCACTGGCTACGCAGACGGAGAACTCTTCGGGCAGGACCTCCAGCGATTGCAATCAGGACGCAATGACGCCACGTTCTACGCGGAGGTCTGGAATGCGGTTGCCCAGAACGGCCACTGGGCGGGTGAAATGTGGTTGCAGCGCAAAGGCGGGGACGTTTACCCGGCCTGGGTCAACATTGCCCAAGTGCGTTCAGCCGCAGGCGAGATCACGCATTACGTCAGCACGCAGATGGACATCTCGGAGCGCAAGGCTGCGGAGGATGAGATTCGCACACTGGCTTACTACGATGCACTCACTGGCCTGCCCAATCGCCGCCTGATGTCCGACCGGCTGCAGCGCAGTCTTGCCAACAGCCAGACCGGCGGCCTCGGCGGTGCCTTGCTGGTGGTGGACCTCGACAACTTCAAGGATCTCAACGACACACTGGGCCACGAGACAGGCGACGAATTGCTCCGGCAGGTGGCCGAGCGGCTTGAACAATGTGGACGCAGGAGCGATACCGTTGCCCGCCTGGGCGGGGACGAATTCGTGATGCTGCTTGAAGGCTTGAGCGCAGACCGCGCCCAGGCCGCAGTGCAGGCCGAGGCGGTTGCCCGCACCGTGCTGGACATGCTGGGCAAGGTATTTGTGCTTGATGGGCGCGTGCACCACACCTCGTGCAGTGTGGGCATTGCGCTCTATGTCGATGCTGCGGGCAGCGTGGAAGAGTTGCTCAAACGCGGGGACCTGGCGATGTACGAGGCCAAGGCCCAGGGACGCAACACCTTGTGCTTCTTCGACCTGCGCACCCAGGAAGCCGTGGCAAAGCGCACGGCTCTGGAGGCCGATATGCGCGAGGCACTGGTGCAAAAGCAATTTGTGCTGCACTACCAGGCCCAAGTGGAATCCGGTGGCAAGGTCGTTGGCGCCGAGGTCCTGGTGCGTTGGCAGCACCCGGTGCGTGGATGGGTCTACCCGGACGACTTCATTGGAATTGCCGAAGCCACCGGCCTCATCGTGCCACTGGGCGCCTGGATACTGCGCACCGCTTGCGTCGAACTGGCACGGTGGGCGGGCCATCCAGACACCGAGCCGCTGACGCTGGCCGTGAACGTCAGTGCCCGGCAATTTCAGCATGTTGGCTTTGTCGAGGAATTGCTCGCGGTACTGAGAGAAACCGGAGCCAACCCGGCGCACCTCAAGCTCGAACTCACCGAGTCGCTGCTGCTGGACGACGCGGAAGGCGCCATCGAGCGCATGACGCAAGTGCGTGCGCACGGCGTGCGTTTTTCTCTGGACGATTTCGGCACGGGCTATTCGAGCCTGTCCTACCTCAAGCGCCTGCCGCTGGACCAGCTCAAGATTGACCAGAGTTTCGTGCGCGACATTCTTGTCAACGCGAACGACGCCGCCATAGCGAGAACCATTGTTTCATTGGCCCACAGCATGGACTTGCGCGTCATCGCCGAAGGCGTAGAAACCGAAGAACAGCGCGCCTTGCTGGCAGAGTTCGGCTGCCATACCTGGCAGGGGTATCTGTTTGGCCGCCCGGCAGCGGTGCAGGACATGCTGGCCCAGTTCTCTCTTTCCAGTACCTCGAATCTGCTTCTTAAAGGATAGCTGTAAACCCAATATGGATAAGCGCAAGAGGCCATTTTTTCTTGAATTTTGTTTGCGGCGTGTGGCTGTGCCCAGGTGGCTTTCATGACCGCGGCGAGGGCCGCGGTGCAGCCGCTGTTTGCTCCTCCGTATGGCGCTCCCGAAGAAGCCGCAGCGCAGCTGCGACAAGCGGGTTTTGCGCTGCTCAGCGGCGGCGATCTGGCGCGCTGGATCGGCGCGACGAAGCTTCAACTCCAGGAGCTGGCGCGCGACTGGGACGATTTGCCTCCCGACAACTACCTGCTCGATGGCGGCCACTACCGCAGTCGGCGCCATGGCTGTTTCGAAGTGCAGGCGGGCACCTGGGCGCCCGTGCCCCATCGCGCGCACTGGCAGCCAGTGGAATACAACGCCTTGCACGGCGGCATTGAGCGCTGGTTCGAACCCATGGCCCAGCGCACGCTGGCGCAGCCAGCTTGGCATGCACTGCTCACGGGCCTCGGTGGCCTGTGCGACGCAGTTTTTGCGCCGAATGGCGAGGCGCTGCGCTGGTATGTGGAGTCGCACCAGTTTCGCATCGACACCGCGTCCGGCATCGGCCGCCCCACGCCAGAAGGCGCGCACCGCGACGGTGTTGATCTGGTGGCCGTATTTCTTGTCGCGCGCGACGCCATCAAGGGCGGCGAGACGCGTATTTTTGAAGCCGCATCGCCCGCTGGCCAGCGTTTTACGCTCACCGAGCCGTGGTCGGTGCTGCTTCTGGACGATGCGCGCATGGTGCATGAAACCACGCCGATTCAACCACTTGGCGCGGCACAAGCTTCGGGCCAAGGGGGGCACCGCGACACCCTGGTGATGACTTGGCGCCGGGGCGGCTTTCAAGGGCCGATACTTGGCGCGCCCTAGCGCCGGTACGCCCGTCCCGCCTATGATGCTGGTCAAGGCGCTGCTCAGGCGCCACGCGCACACTGTATGCGAGTGAATTCAACCAAAAAGGAGGACAACATGTTCAAGCACATTCTGGTTCCCATCGACGGGTCTCCCACATCGATGCTGGCGGTTTCCAAGGCCGCCGAGCTCGCCAAGGCCTTTGGCAGCCTGGTGACAGCGCTTTACGTCATCGATCCCTATCCGTTCACCGGAGTCGGGGCCGACTTTGCCTATGGCCAGTCGCAATACCTCAGTGCGGCCACCGCCGAGGCCAACACCGCGCTGGATGCGGCCAAGCGCGCCATGCAGGCGGTCGGCGTTGCGGTGGAAACCGTTCTGGGTGAGGGCCACGCGGTGCATGAAGGCGTTCTGCGTGCGCTGGAGAACACGGGGGCCGACTTGGTCGTCATGGGCTCGCATGGCCGCCGCGGTCTGGAAAAACTCATGCTGGGCAGCGTCACGCAGCGCGTACTGGGCGTGGTGCATGTGCCGGTCTTGGTGGTGCGCAGCTGATCCGCTCACCGATTCCCAAAAAAACGGCGCCGTGGGCGCCGTTTTCTATTTCAACACGAGCACTGGTTCCTCTCGGTAGCGCTCGGGAAGCAGCGCTTGGAGGCTGTGCAGTTTGGGTGTGTCGTAAGTAGCGATGTAAATGGTGCTGGGGTTGCGCGTGGCGTAATCCTGGTGCCCTGGTTCGGCACGATAAAACCGGTTGAGCGCAGTGACTTCCGTCGCAATAGGCGCGCTCAGGAGGCCCGTGGCATCCAGCTGTGCAATGTAAGCCTGTGCCAGGTCGCGCTGTTCGGTGGTTTCGTAGAACACGGCGGAGCGGTACTGTGGACCGAAATCCGGACCCTGGCGGCCCCGCTCCGTCGGGTCGTGGGCCACCGAGAAGAACACCTGCAGAATCTCACCCAGCGTGATCTCGCGCGGGTCATAGATGAGTTGCACCGCTTCGGCGTGGCCTGAATTTCCCGAACTCACTGCCGGGTAGTTCGCCTGGCTTTCCTCGCCACCCGCATAGCCTGAAACCGCGCTCAGCACCCCGCGTGTGTGCTGGAACACCGCCTGCACGCCCCAGAAGCACCCTCCGGCCAGTACCACACTCGCTGCGTGCGCCTGCGACGGCGCGGTGCCAGAGACCTCTGTGGAGACGCCTGTCGGAAGGGGCAAGAGGCGCACCGGCTGGGCGCGCGAGACAAATGCCGCATACAGCAGCGCCAGCACCGCCAGCAAGGCCACCAGCGCGATGATGCGCGGGCCGCGCAGGCTCTCGGGCGGCGCGTCGGGGGCTGGGCGAACCGGCACGCAGGGCTGGGGTCAGACGCGCTCGAAGATCGCCGCAATGCCTTGGCCGCCGCCAATGCACATGGTGACGAGCGCGTAGCGCCCCTGAATGCGCTGCAGTTCGTACAGCGCTTTCACGGTGATCAGCGCACCCGTGGCGCCAATCGGGTGGCCGAGTGAAATGCCCGAGCCGTTGGGGTTGACCTTGGCCGGGTCCAGCCCCAGGTCGCGCG
>JBATPF010000175.1:0-5496 GCA_049291355.1 Giesbergeria sp. | reverse complement strand
GTGCCGGTCCTGGCCGCGGCGCACCGCGCCGTCCAGCCGCCACCAACGTGGCGCCTGCCGATGGCAGCGACAAGCCCGCTGGCGCCGGTGGCGCCGAACCAACCGCCGTTAAGCGCGTTCGCAAAGTTGACGCGCCCGCTACAGCAGCGGACGGAAAAGGAGAATAAAACATGCTGCAACCCGCTCGCCGCAAATACCGCAAGGAGCAGAAGGGCCGCAACACTGGCATCGCTACCCGGGGCAACTCGGTCGCGTTCGGTGATTTCGGTCTCAAGTGCACTGATCGCGGCCGTCTGACGGCCCGCCAGATCGAGGCTGCTCGCCGCGCAATCTCCCGCCACGTCAAGCGTGGTGGCCGCATCTGGATCCGCGTGTTCCCGGACAAGCCGATTTCCGCCAAACCCGCAGAAGTGCGTATGGGTAACGGTAAAGGCAACCCCGAGTTTTACGTCGCCGAAATCCAACCCGGCAAGATTGTGTTCGAGATCATCGGCGTGCCCGAAGAACTCGCCCGTGAAGCCTTCCGCCTGGCGGCTGCCAAGCTCCCCCTGCGTACCACGTTCGTGGCACGCATGGTGGGCCAGTAAATTCAGGAGAAACTGATATGAATACTGCTGAACTCCGCCAAAAAGACGTCGCCGGCATCCAGGTCGAAATCAAGGCCCTGCAAAAGGCCCATTTCGGACTGCGCATGCAAAAGGCCACGCAACAACTGGGCAATACCGGCACGCTGCGCACCACGCGCCGTGACATCGCCCGCGCCAAAACCATCCTTGCTGAAAAGCAAACCGCCAAGTAAGGAGCACACATGACGGAAGCTAAAAAATCCCTCAAGCGCACCTTGGTTGGCAAGGTGGTCAGCGACAAGCGTGAAAAGACCGTGACCGTGCTGATCGAGCGCCGTGTGAAGCACGAGCTCTACGGCAAGATCGTCGGCAAGTCGAGCAAGTACCATGCGCACGACGAAAACAACGAGTACAAGACGGGCGACGTGATTGAAATCACTGAAAGCCGTCCGCTCTCGAAGACCAAGAACTGGGTGGCTAGCCGCCTGGTAACCAAGGCTGCGCTGGTCTGACCTCGCACGACTTTCTGCGCCTTCGGGCGCAGCGCAAAACGGCCCACTTTTCTGGGCCGTTTTTTTTCGCAAACTCGAAAGCGAGGATTGCGCCGGTTGCTATTAATTCAAGAGCGGAAATCCTATATCTGATAGGCGATAGCGGCAGAAAAATGCTCAATAAGCTTCTGACTCTGCTCGCTATACGATGTCTGCCTTGAGGTAATGCGCGCCCGGAATCGGGTTGTGGTAGTACGGGGGGATCTCCAGGAAACCCAATTCGTTGTAGAGCGCGCGCGCCGATTCCATGTCGTCCAGCGTATCGAGCAGCACGCTGGTGTAGCCAGCCTCGCGCGCGGCGTCGAGAATGCCCTCGCTCAGCTGCCGCCCCAGGCCAAAACCGCGAAAGGCCTTGCGCACGAACAGGCGCTTCATCTCTGCCGCGTTCGGGTAGTCCGTGCTGTCGATGGGGCGCAGGGCGCAGCAACCGGCGGGCACGCCATCAACCAGAGCCAGTAGCAGAGCGCCCCTTGGGGGCGCGTACTCGCCAGGCAGCTCGGCAAGCTCTTCGCGAAAGTTCTGAAAGCACAGATCGACGGAGAGGCTGGCGGCATATTCCTCAAACAGCGCACGGACGATGAGCAGCGCCTCAGGACCAGCGGGGTTGGGAACGATTACGGAAGGGGTCTGCACAAGCGCGAGGGCCTCCAAACAATGGGGCCTTCAGTGTAGAACAAGGCGGCGAACCCCATTTCAGCCAAACCACTTTACCCCTGCAGCCACAACGCTGGCACACACAGCCCAGACTGCCAGCGCCCGCAGTCGGCTGCGCCCATCGTCGCGCGACGCGGGCACTGCGCCGTCCATCCACTTGTCGCCCACCACCATGGGGCGGACCAGAACTTTGCGCCGCACCACGGTGTAGTAGGCAATGGCAAGAACGTGCAGCAGCACCAGCCCAATCACGATCCACTTGCCCACCTCGGTATGAAACCAACTGGCCTGCTCGACGCGCTGTGACGACACCAGCGCGGTGAACGGGCCAGAAAATGCGATCTCGTCGTCGCTGAACAAGCCCGCGCTCGCCTGCAGTGCGAGGGCGATCAGCATCCCCAAAACAGACAGCGATCCCAGCGGACTGTGCCCGGCCGGATCAGCGATGCGGCCGCGTGCGTACTGCCAGACGGTCGAGGGAGAAACCAGGAAGGAGCCAAAGCGGGACCAATGCCCGCCCACCAGACCCCAAACCAGACGGAACAGCAAGAGCGAGAGCACGGCCAGGCCGCTGCGCATATGCCACACCATGGCATTGCCGCCAATATTGGCCGTCACGATACTCGTCACAACGAGCGCGGCGAGTGCCCAATGAAAAACGCGGGTGGGGAGATCCCAGATGCGAACGGTTTGTCCCATGGCGACGGAGCAGCGCCCACGCAAACCCCCGCTGGAGCGCTGGGCATGGCACGCGAATGCAAGAGTGAAAGACTCTGGCATTGTGGCGTGAATCCACCGCTTGCTCAGCGCACGCGATACTTGCCCCTGTCGTACCTACTTCACCAAGGATGCCCATGAAACCGTTTGCCGCTCTGGCCTTGTCCCTTGCAACGCTGAGCTTTGCGGCCCCGGCCGCAGCACAGTTTGAAAAAGCCTGAAGACGCGATCAAATACCGCCAGAGTGCCTTGTTTGTGATGGGCCAGCATTTCGGTCGCATTGGCGCCATGGCCAACGGCAAGATTCCGTTCGACGCCAAAGTGGCCCAGGAGAACGCCGACATCGTCGCCACCATGGCCAAACTCCCCTGGGCAGGGTTTGGACCCGGGACCGACAAGGGGCGCGAGACCCGGGCCAAGCCCGAAATCTGGACTGAGCAGGTGAAGTTTCACGAGCACTCCGACAAGCTGGGCGCCGAGACGGTCAAACTGGCCGCAGCAGCCAAAACGGGCGACCTGGACAAGCTCAAATTCGCCTTTGGCGAAACCGCCAAGAGCTGCAAGGCCTGCCACGACAACTACCGCAACAAGTAACTGCTATAAAAAAAAGAGCTGCTAGCGCTTACCTGATAAGCGCTAGCAGCTCTTTTTGCCTGAAAAATGAAGCGCACTCAGGTTTCGGCGAGGAGCGACTCGATCAGCCGGTGCAGCTCGTCAAACTTCGGCGGACCAACATAGGTTTTGACGATCTCGCCCCGCTTGTTGACCAGATAAGTGGTGGGCGTGAGCTGGACATCGCCCCAGGCCTTGGCAATCGCCCCGGTGTTGTCGAGCGCCACCTGAAAGGGGAGCTTGCGCGTTTCCACGAAATTCACGACGTAGCTGGGCGGGTCGTAGCTCATCGCGACGGCCAGCGTGTCAAAGCCTTGGGCGTGGTACTTCTGGTGTGTCGCGATCAGTTCGGGCATTTCGGCCACACAGGTGGTGCAGCTGGTAGCCCAAAAATTCACCAGCGTCACTTTGCCGCGCAGGTCTTCGGTGCTGCGTTTGGTGGCATCGAGCAAAACGAAGGTCGACTGCGGCGCAGCGGCGGGCGCTGTCCCCAGGAACAGCCACGCGCCCACTGCAGCAAACGCCGCAATAGCCACGGCGGCCCAAACCCTTTTCGTACCCATGACGGTTCCCGCTAGAAGAAAACAGAAAGTGAGTGATTGTGCGACATCTGCCGCCCAACGGGTGTCAGAGCTGCGCTTGGCCCCATTGGTTCCCAGGTTTGCCTCGATCGCCGTACAGGCGCTGTGGCTCTGCGCCACATGCCCATAATCGGGCCATGCGTACCGTCCTTTCCATCGCCACCGGCCTGTTTCTCGCGCTTCTAACCGCATGCAGCCCGGCGCTGGAATGGCGGACGCTGCCTTTGCCGGAACTGCGTCTGGAAGCAAGCCTGCCCTGCAAACCCGAGCGCGCGCAGCGCAAGGTGGATTTGGCTGGCCAGACGGTCGAAATCACCATGCAAGGCTGCGAGGCAGCTGGCAACACCTTTGCCGTCGCGTGCGCTGCACTGGACCAGCCGTCCAGTGCAGGGGCCGCGCTGGCGCATTGGCGCGCGGCGGTGCTGGCGGCTGCGCAGGCAAAGGATGCGCAGGACAAGCCGTTTCAGCCGGACGGTTCGCTGGGTTTGCCCCAATCCGTTCGCACCCGCGCAACCGGCGTGCTACCCACCGGCGGCGCCATGCACATGGAAGCTGCATGGTTCGCACGCGTCCAGCAGAACTCGGTGCATGTTTGCCACGCCATGGTCTATGGGAGCGAGCTACCGCGCGCGACCGCCGACGTGTTTTTCGAGGCCCTGGTACTGCGGTGAGCGTCTTGGGGCGCCGCGCGGCAGTGTGGATCTTTTTACCGTTCGCCGCAGCCTATTTCCTCGCTGCACTGCTGCGCGCCGTCACGGCCACCCTGGCGCCCACGCTGGCGGAGGCGTTCACACTTGGCGCGGCCGATCTGGGCTTGCTGTCTGGTGGGTACTTTCTTGGGTTTGCCATCACACAGCTGCCTTTGGGCCACTGGCTGGATCGCCACGGGCCGCGCAGGGTACTGCTGTCCTTTTTGGGCCTGGCCGTGCTCGGGTGCGGGGTGTTTGCGCTAGCCACTGGTTTCACCGGCTTGCTGGTCGGGCGCGTGCTGTTTGGTGCGGGCGTCAGCGCCTGCCTGATGGCCCCGCTCACCGGTTTCCGCCGCTGGTACAGCCCCGCAGCGCAGTTGCGCGCCAATGCGTGGATGCTGATGACCGGCTCGCTGGGCATGGTGGCTTCAACGCTGCCCGTACAGTGGCTGCTTCCCGTGATGGGTTGGCGTGCGCTGTTCTGGGGCATTGCGGCAATGGTGCTTTTTTCAGGCGCGTGGATCGCGTTGGCCGTGCCGGGCTGGAATCGCCCTTCACCAGCAGCACAGTGGCTGCCGGCCGACCACGACACCTCTGGCTACGCCGTGGTATGGCGCCACCCCTACTTCCGCCGCGTGGCACCGATGGGTTTTTTCACTTACGGTGGCATGGTGGCGATGCAGACCCTCTGGGCGGGCCCTTGGATGCAGCGCGTGGCGCACTACAGCGAGCTGGAGGCTGCCACAGGGCTTTTCTGGATCAATGTGTCCATGCTGTGCACGTTTGGGGCCTGGGGGCTGCTCGGGCCGTGGATGGCGCGGCACCGTATTGACGTCAACCGGGTGATGGCCGGTGGCCTGCCTTTCTCGCTGTGCGTCCTGCTGGCCATTCTGGTGCTGGGCCCGCAGGCGGGCAGTGCCGCCTGGGCGCTGTACTGCGTCTCGTGCACTGTCATGGCGCTGTCGCTGCCGGCGGTGGCTGCGGCCTTCGACGTCCACGTGGCGGGGCGGGCTCTGTCTGCCTACAACCTGGTGGTGTTTGGGGGCGTCTTTGTGCTGCAGTGGGGGATCGGGCTCGCCGTCGATGGGTTCTTGTCCGTAGGCCTGGATGTGCTCGGGGCCTTCCG
>JBATPF010000174.1:0-5957 GCA_049291355.1 Giesbergeria sp. | reverse complement strand
GAGCGGTCCGCCAGGGCTTCCAGGTGGTCCAACTCGCCACCGGTGCGCCGCCGCTGGCGCGCGAGACTTCACTCGTCACACGGGCAGCCGATACCGGGGACGAGGCCGACCGGCCGTTCTCTTCAGTGATCTGCACCTGTTCTGGTGCCGTGCGCACCACCCAGTGCCAGGCGCCTGACTGGCCAGACGCCGACTGGGCCAGATCTTCCGCATAGGTGGCGCCGGCAAGGACCGACCTGGCAAGCAAAGTAGCCTCGACCCGGGCCTCGACATCGCCGACATTCTTGGACCCCTGGCCAACGCTTCGGTACAGGGTGGCCAATGCAATAGAGGCAATGGCCATGGCCACCAGCGCTTCGAGCAGGGCAAAGCCAAGGCGACGTCTGCGCGGCGCGCCACCTCGGCTCCCAGTTTTCGGCGTTTGGCGCGAGGACAAAGGCAGCATGCTCATGAACTGCCTGCCACTCCAACCTGCTCGACCGCACCCAGCAGCCAGCTGACACGAAACATCACGCCCCGGCCGCTGCGCAAAACAGCCCACTGCCCGCCTTGGGCACCTCCGTCGGCATTGAACACGAATACCGGCTCACCGAGCGCCGGGGGGGCCTTGGGATCGCGGGGCAGAGACGTCCATTTCACCTCGAGCGACTGCGGAATCACCAGAGGCGGCTGCCCTTGCACCAGCAATTGCCGCGCCTGCGGCTCATAGGTCACGGTCACGCGCTTACCCTGCTGCACACAGAGCGCGCGCGCCTGGCTGAGGCGACTGGCAACGTCGCGAACCGTCTGGTGGTAGCGCGCCCGGTCCATAAAGGACTGTGCTCCGCCGCCCACCACGGCCGCGGAAATACCGGCCAGCACCAGAACCACCAGCAGCTCCAGCAAAGTAAAGCCTGCCAGCCGGGAACGGCGACGCATCGCATGCACCTCGCGGCCTGCCCTCAGACTCAATTGAAAACGTCTGCGTTGTCGCTGTCGCCGCCAGGCTTTCCATCGGCTCCCAGGGAAAATACGTCGGGCCCGCCGTTGCGCCCCGGGTTCTTGTACAAGTAGGCGGCGCCCCATGGATCAGCGGGCAGACCCTTCTTCAGATAGGGACCGGTCCAGCCGGGCGCAGTGCTAGGGCGTTCAACCAATGCCCGCAGGCCTTCCGCATCGGTGGGGTATCGACCGACGTCGAGCTTGAACAAGTCGATACTTTGCTCGATTTCCGCGATCTGAATGCGGGCCGTTTTGGCCTTGGCGCCACCCAATTGGTCCAGCACGCGCGGACCGACAAGGCCGGCGAGCAGCGTGAGGATTACCAGGACCACAAGCAGTTCGATCAGCGTGAAGCCTGAGGACCGGCGCATGCGCGCCGCTGCTGGATGAATGGAAAAGAGGGTATTCATGAATATTCCTTGTATTTTAATTTTCAAATGGTGTCGTTGATGGACAGCACGCCGCCCAAAATGGCCACAATGATGAACGCGACAAGAGCGCCCAATAAAATAATGACGAGAGGCTCCATGATAGCCAGCACACGGTCCATGGTGCGTCGCCCCTGATCTTCATAACGATCGGCCAAGCTCAAAAGCGTAGTATCCATTTGCCCTGTTTCCTCGGCAACGCGAATCAGTTGTGGTGTACCCGTTTTATCGAAATGCCGCGACACAAACCCCGCAGACAAGCGCTTTCCGGCCTTCACCATGCCAACCAGCGGCTCAAAATCCTTGCGCAAGGCGGTGTTGGTCAAGGTATCAAGGGCAATACGCAAGGCATCCACCATAGGGACGCCGCGTTGCAGCAGATTACCGAAGGTTCTGAAGTAGACCGCAAATTGCAGATTCTTGATCACCTTGCCCATCAGGGGCATTTCTATCAACATGCTGTGCAAACGGGTGCGCCCACTTTCGGTTGCGCTCCAGCGCGACAGCAAGAACATCAGTGTGGCGAGTCCAGCCAGAATCGCCATCCAGTGAAACCGCACAAAATCGCTCAAGCCAATAACCAGTTTGGTTGAATAGGGCAACGCCTCGCCCATGGAGTCAAAAATTTCGCGAAACTGTGGCACGACGAAGGCAAGCAAAAGGGTGACGGAGAGCACCGACACCACCAACAAAATGATGGGGTAGGTCATGGAGGATATGACATAGTTGCGCAACTTGTCGTCCGTCTCCAACTGCAGCGCAAGCTCTTTTAGCACCACGTTGAGAGAGCCTGAAGTTTCTCCGGCTCGAATCAAAACCAAGTACTGTTTTCCAAAATCTCTCTCAAATGGCAGCATGGATGCGTAGAGGGACTTGCCGCCACGAATACCTTCTTCCAGTGCCGAAATGAAATGCTTCAAGCGCTCTGTTGCGGCTGTTTCCTTGAGCAGTGCCAGCGCCCTGTCCAGCGGCATATTCGCCTGCTTCAGATGCGCCATTTCCCGGGTGAACAACAGCACTTCGCTGCGCTTGAGCTTGGCACCGCCGCCTCCGCGTGCCACCTCGCCTGCAGGCGCATCACTTGCGGTGTCGATGCGGATCGGTGTGACGCCTTGCCCTATGAGCCGCAAGCGGGCAGCCTCCGGCGTCGGCGCGCGAACCGTTCCCTGGCAGGACTTGCCGTCGCTCGCCAGCCCCGTGTATTGAAAATCAATCATTCTGACGAGCGACGCGCAACACTTCTTCTGCAGTCGTCATGCCTTGAAGCACCTTGGTGGCCCCATCCTGCAGCAAGTTCCCTGCCGCATACACGCCGTCGTCCTGCGCCAAGGCGGCGCCTTTGGTAAGCACTTTCTTCTTGATGTCCTCAGACATGATCAGTAACTCGTGCAGTGCGAGGCGTCCACGGTAGCCTGTGCCCCGGCAGGCCGGGCAACCCACCGCGCGGTAGAGCGTCTGGCCCGCACCAAGCTCCACGCCGAGGGAGTCCGCCGCAGCTTGCGCCTGCTCTGGCGCAAGTGCTTGCCGGCAATCGCCGCAGAGCCGGCGCACCAGGCGCTGGGCCAGCACGCCAATCACCGATGCGGTGATCAAATAGGGCTCCACCCCCATGTTGATGAGGCGCACCACGGCGCCCAGCGCGCTGTTGGTGTGCAGTGTGGAGAGCACCAGATGCCCGGTCAGCGCGGCCTGAACGGCGATTTCTGCCGTTTCCCCGTCGCGCATTTCCCCGATCATGATGACGTCGGGGTCCTGGCGCAGAAAGGAGCGCAGCACCTTGGCGAAAGTCAGTCCGATCTGGGGCTGGACCTGTACCTGGTTGAGCCATTGCAGGCGGTATTCGACCGGGTCCTCCACGGTCAGTATCTTGAGGTTGGCGCCTTCAAGCTCCTGCAGCGAAGCGTACAACGTAGTGGATTTGCCGGAACCAGTAGGACCGGTGACAAGAAAAATACCGTGCGGCACGGTGAGCACTTGCCGCAAGGCTTGCAGCGTGGGCGCCGTGAACTGCAGGCTCTCGAGCGAGAGCAGATCAAAATTCTTTTCCAGCAAACGCATCACCACCGATTCGCCAAACATGGTCGGCATGGTCGATACCCGCGCGTCCATCTCTTTGCCGTGCACACGCAACTTGGTACGTCCGTCCTGCGGCATGCGGCGTTCGGCAATATCGAGTTGGGAAAGAATCTTGATGCGAGACACCACAGCCGGCGCGTCTTTGTTGTCCAGTTCATCGACCTGAAACAATTCGCCGTCCACCCGAATGCGGACTACCGATTTTTCTTCGTAAGTTTCAATGTGAATATCAGATGCTTGCGACGCCACTGCGTTCGAGATGATCTGATTCACCCGTTGGATGATGGGCGCCTCCGACGCCATGTCGCGCAGGTGCTCGATAAACTCTGACGCCTCGGGTTGCCCATCGCCGCCTGTGCTCTCATCTTCTGTGTCCTGAAGGTACCAGGCGTTAAGTTGTGCGGATATTTCGGTCTCTAGACCAAAATAAAGATCGGGCACGCGGTCAAACACCAGCGCCAACGCATTTCGCAGAGAAATGCTTGCCGGATCAGGGCTTGCAAAGGCAGGGGGTTCCTGGGTTTGGTCAATATCCCCCAATGGCAAAAGATGATTGGCCAGCAAGAAACTGGTGTTGAGACTGGAGGTTTCTGGCTTGGTTTTTGGGAAATTTTCTGCCCTTACCAGCGGCAAATCGAACTGGTGCGCAAGCGCGATAAATACATCAGCTTCCGAGACAATACCCAGATTGACAAGCAAGCGGCCCAGACGCGCGCCCATCGAACGCTGCACTTCCAGCGCGCGATCGAGGTCGTTGCGGGATATTTTCTGCGCTGCAAAAAGAATTTCTCCAAGCTTCAAAGGCTTGGCATCCAGGCTTTCTACAGCACCCGCATCAGTCATAGAGTTCATTGTCCGCGCCTATCTCTGATTTTTTGAATATTGTGAGTGGCAAATATTCTCTAGCGAGAAAAGAAACAATAAATCACACGTTCTGCATGAATGTTTCTATTTTTTATCAGCAATGGCCGACCCGAAAAACCGTGGAATTTACCACGAAGCACCGGCCCGGCGCCCGGTCAGTGCGCTTGCGGATGGGTTCACAGAGGCCCCGCCCTGCCGCATGCGCCATGCCAGAGGCCACGCAGCGTCGCTTTGAAATGCTGCCACCGACTGCGCCCGGCGACGCAGTTGAAGCCGATCTTCATCAGCAGCCGCCAGGCAGACGCCAGCGCCCAGCGCAGCGGCACGAAGGGTTGCCGGTACAGCAGCACCGCATTGCGCACCTGAAAGTAGTGCCGCCATGGCGGATACGCCAGGAACCGGCGCCCCATGAACACAATGGGCGGCCCCCCCAGGCCATGCGCCATGCGCGCAGAGCAGACGCCCAGCAAATCCCACCCTGCGGCACGCGCACGCAGGCTCCACTCCACATCGACGAAGTCGATGAACCAGTCGGCGCGCATGGCCCCCACCTGATCAAGCACGGCAAGCGGAATGAGGCAGCCGGAAGCGATCAGGTGGTCCACCACATGTACCACGTCGGGTGCGCAGCTAAGCCGGCGAAAACGCAGGCCCTCCAACCACACGAACGGGGAATGCGCGATGGGTTGGCGCGGGTCGGCGTGCAGTGGGCCAGCAGCGCCAGCGCTGGGACGCGCCTGCAGCGCGCCGAGCAGTTGCCCGACCATGCCGGGCTCGGGCACGCTGTCCTGGTCCATGAGCAGCACATGGCTGGCGCCTTGGGTTCGGGCCCAGGCGATGCCGTGGTTCTGGGCACCGCCTATTCCCAGATTGTGCTCCATGCGCAGGACGGCATCGACCTGTGGAGCCGCAGCCCGGCACCACGCAGCCAGGTCGGCAGTCGAGGCGTTGTCCACGACGACCAAGCGCGCTACCTGCGGCCGCAGGGCCTTGATCTGCAACAGCAGCGCCGCAAGCTCGGGCTGAAAAGTCACCACCACCGCCACGACGGACTCCGAGCGCTGGGGCACGGCCTCTTGCAGTGGGGTGTCCAGCAGACTATCGACAGAGGGTTGCCGCGCCGGCGTGTGCTCGGTCATATCGAGCGCTCTCGCCGACAGAGCCAGGTATAAGCCGCTGCAATGCGCGCCCACTGGTAGCGAGCGGACAATTCTCCCTGCGAATCTGGCGTCCAGGCGGGCGCATCCGGCTTGCGCAAGCGCTCCGCAAGCTCTGGCACGCTTGCAAAGTACCCGCCGCGCCCTCCCAGGGTGTGGCGGTTGAAGATGCAATCGAACGCCAGAATGGGGCGACCGTAGGGCAGCATCTCGATCAGCGAAGGGTTGGTGCCGCCCACGCTGTGGCCGTGCAGGTACAGGCGGCAGCCGGTGCGCAGGGCCGCAAGCGCCTGCGGTTCGAACAGCGAATCGATGCACCGGATGCGCGGCTCGTTGCGGCAGCGCTGCAGCAGGTGCCGCCCGAGGGCCGTGGTGCCGAAGTTTCCCACCACGACGTAGCACTCGGACCCGGCGGCCAGGGCCGCCTCCATCATTTCGGCAATCTGGTTTT
>JBATPF010000173.1:0-1721 GCA_049291355.1 Giesbergeria sp. | reverse complement strand
TGTTGCCGCAGCAGACGCAGTGGTAGCTGCCATCCTGCCAATGTGCTTCGTACTTGCCGGTAAAAGGGCGCTCGGTGGCCGCGTGGCGCGTTACCTGCAGCGCACCCGGTTCGGCGCCTTTTTCTTTCAATACCGCCTGCCACTCGGCTTCGGATTTCTGAACAGGGAAGGTCATGATGAGCAACTGATGGATAGGTGGGACGCCCAGTCGGGCGGGGGCGCAGCGTAGGCTTCGTGGCCGGCACTCTCGTTGAAGGGATGCGCGAGCAAAGCCTGCAAGCGATGCACTTCGCGGAAATCTCCGGCACCTGCTGTTCGGATGGCTTGTTCGGCCAGGTAGTTCCGCAGCACGATCCAGGGATTCGTTTTAAGCATCAAATCGGCTGCTATCGCTTTATCTGAAAGCGCTAATAGCTCTGAATACGATAGCAACCATGCATCGAATGCGGCGCGGTCAGCAAACAGGTCGCGCACCGGCTCGAACGCGCTCGCCGCCACAGCATGCGAGAGCGTGCGCCAGAAAATGGTGTAGTCCACCGCATTGTCGGCCAGCAGGCGCAGGATGCCGTCGATGAGTTCGGTGTCGCCTGGCTGTGGCTGGCTCAGGCCCAGCTTGGCGCGCATGCGGGCCGTGAGCTCGGACGGGAACACGCGCTTGTACGAATCAAGCGCCTGCACCACGCGCTCGGGCTCGCCAATCAGAGGCTGCAGGGCCTGGCCTAGCGCATAGAGGTTCCAGTACACCACGTTGGGCTGGCGATCAAAGGCGTAGCGCCCCAGGTTGTCGCTGTGGTTGCAAACATGGTTGGGCACGAAGGCATCCAGAAACTGGAATGGCCCGTAGTCGATGCTGAGCCCCAGAATGCTCATGTTGTCGGTATTGAGCACGCCGTGGCAAAAGCCCACCGCCTGCCACCGGGCCACCATGGCGGCGGTGCGCTCGCTCACGGCCTGCAGAAAGTCGGCGTAGGGATTGCCCAAGGTGGCGCCCTCGCGGCATTCGGGGTAGTGCCTTGCGATCACATGGTCGGCGAGCTGGCGCAGTTCTTTCAGCTTGCCGGCGGCGGCAAAGTGCTCGAAATGGCCAAAGCGCAAAAAGCTGGGCGCGGAGCGCGCCACCACGGCTGTGGTTTCCATGGTTTCGCGGCGCACGCGATAGGGCGAGCCCGTCAGCGCCAGCGCCCGCGTGGTGGGAATGCCCAGCGCGTGCATGGCCTCGCTCACCAGAAATTCACGGATGCTTGAGCGCATTACGGCGCGGCCGTCCCCCATGCGGGAATACGGCGTCAAGCCGCTGCCTTTGAGCTGCACCTCCATGCTTCCTTGCGGCGTGTCGATTTCGCCCAGCAGCAAGGCCCGACCATCCCCCAACTGCCCGGCCCAGACGCCAAACTGGTGGCCGCTATAGACGCTGGCACGCGTCTCGCTTCCCTTGGGCGCGGCGTTGCCGCTCAGAAGCTGCAGCGCGGCGTCGGAGGCGAGCCAGCTCGCATCGATGTCCAGGTCGCGCGCGGCCTCTGCGCTGGTGGTGATCCAGTGCGGATCGGGCAGCGCCACGGCCGGCAGGGCGGTGTAGAACGCCGGGCCCAGGTCTTGCAGCGCGCTGCGCCAGGCTGGCGCGCCATCGGCGCGTGCGGGTGCCGCTGGGGAGTCGAATTCGTGGGGCAGGTGGGTGGAAGCCATCGACTGCATTGTCGCGGCTGCGGTCTGCATATGGGGCT